>JAUVKS010000167.1 GCA_030596145.1 Pseudomonadota bacterium
GGCCATGAGATGGTTCAGGAACACATGCGCATCAGTATCCACAAAAAGACCCTGGAGTTCGGCCGCCGCCTGTAAACTGTGATGAAATGTAAAAACCCCGGTGTGTCAAGACGAGCTGATCTTTGAATAAATTGTCGATGAGGGAAGTTCGGCGAAAGGCAGAGCGATCACGTCAGAGCCAAGCGGAAAATGGACCTCACCAGTGTGGATCACGTAGCCGGATGTTGCCCGGTCACCGAGCGACTCGCGGAAAGCCTCAACGCCGGAAGCCATGGCCGTCCCCGGTTTTGCAGAAGCCTTTACGTCAATAGGAATGAGCTTGGTGCCGGTTTCTACAATGATGTCAACCTCCGTGCCGGCTGAAGTCCTCCAGAAGTAAACCTGAGGCTCCACACCCTGGTGAACGAGCGTCTTCATAACCTCGGAGAGCACAGCCGTCTCCATAATTGCAGCTCCCATGGGACCGAAAGCCGCGTGTTCTGGTTCCCGCAGTCCCACCAGGTAGCAGAGGTTTCCCACATCGGTGAAATATATCTTGGGCATCTTGACAAGACGCTTACCGACGTTAGCGTGGTGTGGTTGGAGGATAACTACTTGGTATGTTGCTTCCAGTACAGACAGCCAGGCCTTTACAGTATTTACGGCAATGCCAAGGTCGCGTGCCAGGTTGGTCAGATTCAAAAGTTGCGCGCTTCGTGCCGCCAGCGCTCGCAGGAAATTGTGAAACAGTGTAAGATCTCCGATATGACGAAGAGTGCATACATCTTGTTCCAGATAGGTCTGGAGATAGCTGGCGTGCCAGAGGGCCACATCTTGTTTCTTGCGCGCAGCAAGTTCTGGATATCCACCTCGCAAGAAATCTTCCCAGAGGTCCAGATGAGAAAGCGGTCCTTTTCTGACCGTCTTCTTTGAATCCAATGGCAGTGGAGCTTGGGTGTCTCCTACAGCCTCACGCCATGATAGTGGGAGGAGACGTAACGTAGCTGCCCGCCCGGCGAGCAACTCGGACGCTCTCTCCATGAGAAGCAGGTTCTGGGAACTCGTCAGCAGGTACTGCCCACATCTCTCCCGCTGCGCATCTACCATTTCCTTGATAAGGGGAAGCAGATTGGGAGCATATTGGATTTCGTCGAAGATAACCGGAGGGGGATACATCTCGATGAAGCTGTGCGGGTCAGCAGAGGCAGCCGCCCGAATATCGGGCTGCCCAAGGGAAACGTAACGGTACTTTCCGGCAAAAAGATGAAGCATCAAAGTTGTTTTACCCGATTGCCTCGGTCCGGCCAGGATAACTACGGGAAACTCACTGGAGGCACGCTTCAGGACTGGTTCTAAAGCACGTTTGATATATGTGCCTTCCATCAGACCTCTCCTTCAACAGATTGTTTTCCACTTTTGTTATGTTATTGCAGGTAAATATCCCCTGTATGAGTTTCCTGGTGGATGTTCCCGATTATTACATGTCATGTTCCTCCCGTTCGTCTTGGGGCCCGCCAAATGGAACATCCTGCTAATCTTTGAGGGCCTTTCTCACCATCTTCTCGGCAAAATCTTTGCAATCCGCAAGGTCTGCGTCGTCCGGGTGCGTCACCGCACTCTGAGCTTCCTCAGCCCAGGCCTTATGTTCAGGCTTTTTTAAAAGCGCCTCTATGAGGTCCATTTTAACTTGTCCGCGACAACCGAAGGTTCCAATGACTTTCGCTTTGGATGCCAGGCTCATAGAATACTCAAAGGCTGTCGTGGCCAGTTGTCCTCCTCGAAGTGAACCGTGTGTCGCGAAGATGGCTAACTTCTTGCCCTCAGGGATGCTCTTTAGAATTTGTACAACCTTTCCGGGGACGCTACTGGCATGTACGGGGAATCCACAAAAAATCAGGTCATAATCTTCAAGGTTTTTTGCTTCATTTACGAGTAAAAGATCTTTCTCTGCTATTTCAATGCCCTCATAGATCGCTCGAGCGAGTTTTTCTGTGTTTCCCGTTTCTGAGTAGTAAGTCACCAGTACCTTCATTTCACCCTCCTTCAGCAGAAATTTTTGGGAAAAATCTACAGGATTTTAGGAGTGATTGCAAGGGGTTTGTAACATCCTGTTATTAAAGCATTTCATTTTTATTCCGGGAGCGGTGAGCCGCTATGAAGGTTTTTTGATAATGAATGGTGTGAGCATATCACAGGGTACGCCCATTCTCAGCCATTGTTGGCGGCTGTCCAGCACTTCATTGATGAATTCTTTTATGGTTATTGTCCTCCCGTCATCGCAGGATATTTCGTCCTGAGGGTTCATTTCTTCGATGATTGAAGGAAGGGAATCGCCGATTTCATGTTTGAAGAAAGCCTTCGCATCTTCGAGCATATCTGCGACTATGATGTAGTTATTTATCCTGTATGCCTTCATGGTTCCGCAAAAATCCTTTCAGAAATTGTATGTTATTTTTCGGAGTAGACCTTTAACTGCTGTATTCAAACATCTCTTGCCGATTTTCAATTAAGTATCTTCTTTTACCCTAACCGCCCACCATCACCAATGGGCAGGGCAAATGTGCCGGTGTAAGTGGCAATCAGACATTAAACTTGATAGATACCCCCGGGCATGCCCGGGGGTATCTATCAAGTTTAATTAAGCGCCTGCTGAGCTACTTGACAGCATGTCTTAAAATCAGACTTCTTAAAAGACGCAATGCACTCTTCTATGGATTTCCCTTCTTCCTTCCCTCTCGGTTCAGGAAAGCGTTGAAAGAGTTTCTGTATCATCAAAGCCGCTTTCAATGCATCGGAGCTCTTTTCAGGAGTGGTAATCAAAACGCCCTGGTTGCCTCTATCAGACCAGAGGGGAATTATGGCTACGTTATTCTTTTTATCAATAAAGGCGTTTCTGTTGTTCCGATCCAGTCTGAATGTGGCATGTGAAAAATGCGGGGAACCCGGATCGGCATCCATGACCTTTACGGTACCGGAACCCTCCATAACATCCAGGTTGACCTTTAGTACAAGTATACCGCTATCCGGCAGGAGCCTGTCGTATCCGATGAGTTGGCGGTTTTCCACTAAGTAATAATGGTTCCAGCCGCCGCTCCATCTCCGTTTCAAGGGTATTTTGACGGCCAGAATTTCGCCCTTTTTCGAAAGCGGTGACAGAAAAGCGCATTGGGTACTGCCGGGGTTTACCAGGAGTACCTGGTCCGGGGATATCCAACCCAATCTAATTTTTGTGAAGGAAGAGATACCTTGCGGGGGCTTTGTTTTTTCTATGAAATGGTGAGACATAATGTCCCATGGTCCCATATATATGGCATGATGACCGAAGCTGGGAAGTCTGGAAGCGTCAGACTGACGCTCAAAGTCGTACAGTCACGGAATAAGCCGTTTATTCTGGTATATCCCCCCTAAGGCATGGAAAAAATCATGGGCAAACATACCCAGATGGGCATTTTCGGTCGCCACACAGACGCCGTCCTGGAACGTCTTGCCCCCTTCCGACTCCATAGGCACATATCTGATATTTTTTCTCACACCTGAAAGCATGCCTGGATTGGCACAATAGCACATCATTCCGTACCCCTTTCCAGGGGTTGTAAAGGCACAGGGTATGACAATTATGTGCTGGTATTGGGAGAAGTTTACCTCTTTCTCAACGGCAGTCATAGAGTCCTCGATAAGCTTTTTGACCCTTGTTCTATCAACCTTGAAATTATAAGGGCTAACCTTATATTTTCGAATAGGGTCGGGAAGCGTTATCCACCCTCTAAAGTCGGCCTTCACCCATGTCAATCCATACGATTGCTCTTTGACATATTTGTCAAGACCTCTGACCACTTTTTTTCGAATTCGATTTATTGGAAACCTTGGTTCTACGTCAGGAAACCGAACCGCCAGTATAAGAACGTGTTGTTCACCTATGGCCTGTTTTGATTGTGGCCCTAAAATATTTTCTTTCTCTGAACCCTTAGCCAGACTTTCCTGCAAACCTGCTAATGAAAGAAACAAGATTGCTATTAGCAAAAAATGATTCTTTAACAGTCTCGCAGTAGACCTCATCGAATATATCCCCTTATTGCATTTATGGTTTTATTAAATCGAGCACACGATTAGCATGACCCGCAAGAAATGGCTACATCGCGGCAATATTTTGTCGTGGTGCATGCGTTTGTGTACGCCCGGCATGGGCGTAAACTTATCTGCCTGTGCGTGTCCGCGCGCAGACAGGTGGGGCGAAAGTCCCCTGTACGTGAACCCTGCTAATATGGTGGACATATTAGCAAAAGTATTAGCCCAAGGCAAGGGCGTTTCCGTGAGGAAGGGGGAGAGAGAAACCCCCTATTTTATAAATCTTATTTGGCACTTTTTATATCCATTTGCTATTGTTTCCCCAAGCTCCATTTTCCCACCAAAGCTTTCAGCAATTCCTCTATCCCCTTCCATTGCAATATCACAAAGTCTTCCTATTTCTTCATCAGTACAATCAAGCTTCTGCCAAGCAGCAACAAGAGGACAATATCCAAAATCTATAGACAGTTTATTATCAGTTGATTCTAATATTTTCATATCAAAAATCATTTGTGCAGGCATTGTAAATAACTTCTTTTTCAATCCTTTCAAACTAT
>JAUVKS010000064.1 GCA_030596145.1 Pseudomonadota bacterium
CCCCAGAGAATATATACCGGCAGTAGAAAAGGGAGTTGCTGAGGCAATGGAAAAAGGAATACTCGCAGGTTTTCCTGTTGTTGATGTATTGGTGAGTCTGGTTGACGGGTCTTTTCACGATGTTGATTCGTCAGAGATGGCATTTAAGGTTGCGGGTTCAATGGGATTTAAAAGTGGTGCAAAACGTGCTCATTCTGTGCTTTTAGAGCCGACTATGTCTGTTGAAGTTGTGGTTCCTAAGGAATATATGGGAGATGTGATCGGTAATCTCAGTTCCAGGAGGGGAAAGATCGTAAGTATTGAGTCGAGGCCAGATTCTGAGGCGATACATGCAGAGGTTCCCTTGGCGGAGATGTTCGGGTATGCAACTGATCTGAGATCTAAAACTCAAGGGAGGGCTACCTATACAATGCATTTTCTTAATTACAATACGGTATCCGAGGGATTAGCGAAGGACATAATTGAGAAAAAGTTAAATTGACATAACATTAAATAAAGTATAATAACCAACCCAACTATTTTAAGGAGGTAATGAAAATGGCCAAGAAAAAGTTTGAAAGAACAAAACCGCATCTAAATGTAGGAACAATAGGTCATGTGGATCACGGTAAGACAACGCTTACCTCTGCAATTACGAAACATCTGGCCAATAAAGGGCTTGCAGAATATATGTCTTTCGATGCAATCGATAATGCTCCAGAAGAGAAGGAAAGGGGTGTTACGATCAACATTGCCCATGTGGAGTACGAGACGGATAAGAGGCATTATGCGCATGTTGACTGTCCGGGCCATGCCGACTATATAAAAAACATGATTTCGGGGGCGGCTCACATGGACGGCACTATTCTGGTGGTAGCTGCTTCGGATGGGCCTATGCCTCAGACGAGAGAGCACATCCTTCTCGCAAGGCAGGTGCAGGTTCCCTATATCGTGGTTTATATGAATAAGGTTGATCTGGTGGATGATCCGGAACTGCTTGATCTGGTGGAACTTGAACTGCGGGAACTCCTGACCGAATATAATTTTCCGGGTGACGATATTCCGATCATCAGGGGATCAGCCCTGAAGGCTCTTGAGAGTGATGATCCGGATTCCGAAGATGTTAAATCTATCTGGGAATTGATGGATGCTGTTGACAGCTATATTCCTGAGCCTGTTCGCGATCTGGAGAAACCGTTTCTGATGCCCGTTGGTGATGTCTTCAGTATATCCGGTCGTGGTACCGTGGTTACAGGCAAGGCGGATCGCGGTATCATCAGGACGGGGGATGAGGTGGAAATAATTGGTATCAGGCCTACCTTCAAGACGGTGTGTACCGGTGTTGAAATGTTTCGCAAGACATTGGATGAAGGGAGAGCCGGTGAAGATATAGGTGTACTCCTGCGTGGCACCAAACGCGAAGAGGTGGAAAGGGGACAGGTTGTGGCGAAACCCGGGTCGATTACTCCTCATACGAAATTTAAGGCACAGGTTTACATTTTAACCAAGGAAGAAGGTGGAAGGCATACGCCTTTCTTTTCCGGTTATCGTCCACAGTTCTATTTCAGAACAACAGACGTGACAGGTGTCGCTACTCTGCCCGAGGGAGTGGAGATGGTCATGCCTGGTGATAATGTGGAGATGGAAGTTCAGCTGATTACACCTATAGCGATGGAGGAGCAGCTCAGGTTTGCTATCCGTGAGGGTGGAAGAACGGTTGGGGCCGGTGTTGTAAGTGGGATTATAGAATAAAGAGATGAAAGCTGATAGCCGATTAGAGGGATAAATGGAAAATCAAAAAATAAGAATTCGCCTCAAGGCCTATGATCATAAGTTGCTGGATCGATCTGTAGAAGATATTGTTGGTACAGCAAAAAGGACGGGTGCTCGTGTTGCAGGTCCCATACCTTTGCCTACTGTAATAAATAAATACTGTGTCAACAGATCACCTCACGTTGATAAGAAATCAAGGGAACAGTTTGAGATCAGAACACATAAAAGACTTATTGACATTATTGAACCTACACAAGCGACTGTAGATGCCCTCATGAAGATAGATCTGTCGGCCGGTGTTGATGTTGAGATAAAGTTGTAGGTATAGGGACACATAGGGAGATGGGTTTTTGGAAGACCATCTCCTCTTTTTTTAAATTACAAAGCCTGTGGGAAAAGGCGTATGCAATAAGGATTTGAGGCTGCCCTTTTACCCTATGCCAAGGTTGCAAATTTTGTTTAGAGAAATATGTGATGGTTATGAAAAAAGGACTTATAGGCAAAAAATTAGGGATAACGCAGATATTTTCAGGAGATGATGCGGCGGTTCCGGTTACGGTTATAAAGGCGGGTCCCTGCGTGATCATACAGAAAAAGACTGAGGAAATTGACGGCTACAATGCGATACAGTTGGGTTTTGAGCGGGCTAAACAAAAGAATGTTACCAAACCCAGACAGGGACACTTAAGAAAAGCAGATAAAGGGGTTTTTCGGGTTTTGAGGGAGTTTAAGATGGTGTCTCCCGACGATTATGAAGTGGGTCAAGAACTGAACGCTGATATTTTTCAAGAAGGCGACTATGTTGATGTAGTGGGAATGAGTAAGGGAAGAGGTTTCGCTGGTGTTATAAAGAGACATGGTTTTAAAGGGGGAAATGCTACCCACGGTTCTATGTTTCATAGAGCACCAGGATCCATAGGAGCCAGCGCATATCCCTCAAAAGTTTTTAAAGGAAAAAAACTCCCAGGGCATATGGGTAACAGGAGGACGACGGTACAAAATCTCATGATAGTAGGGGTAAAACCAGATAAAAACCTGATTCTGGTTAAGGGATCTGTTCCGGGGAGCAGGAACAGTATTGTATTAGTTAAGAGTGCGATTAAAAAGCGTAGCTAAGTGGGGTTGGGAGTGGCATGCCGGTTTTAAATGTGTATGATATTGAAAATAACAAGGTTTCTGAGATAGAGCTCAGTGATTCTGTCTTTGGAGTGGAGATAAAGGAAGCTCTTATTTACGATGTTGTTAGGATGCAGATGGCTGCAAGGAGGCGAGGAACAGCCTCAACGAAGGGTAGGAGCGATGTCAGAGGAGGAGGCAAAAAGCCGTGGCGCCAGAAAGGAACGGGAAGAGCTAGGGCAGGAACTATAAGGTCTCCCATCTGGAGAGGTGGTGGAATCACGTTTGGTCCCAAACCAAGGGATTATTCTTATAAAGTGCCTAAAAAGGTTAGGAGGGCGGCTCTTATATCTGCCCTTAGCATGAAGGCCAAGAAGGAAAGGATACTGATTCTCAGAGATTTTCCCATGGAAGAGATAAAGACGAAAAAGTTTAAAGAGGTACTTGATAGATTTGGACTGAAAAGCGCTCTGTTTGTTCTGGATGAGTCGAGTCCTGTATTGGAGAAATCCTCGAGAAATCTTAAAGAAGTAAAAATGTTGAGGTCAGAGGGAGTTAATGTATATGACCTAATGAGGTATGATAACCTCGTTCTGTTAGAACCAACGGTTAAGATGATTGAAGGAGCAATACTTTCATAATGGATATATATTTTGTCATAAAAAAGCCGGTAATTACGGAAAAGAGTACCATTGCACGGGATGAAGAGAATAAATATTTCTTTGAGGTGGATCGCAGGGCAAATAAGATCGAGATCACCAAAGCAGTTGAGAAGCTTTTTAAGGTAAAAGTCTCAAACGTTCATACGATGAATATGTGTGGCAAAAAAAGAAGAATGGGGAAGGTTTTGGGCAAGAAAAGCGATTGGAAGAAGGCTGTAGTTACTCTTGCTCCCGGTAGCAGCATAGAGATACATGAAGGAGTTTAATTATTAACGAAAATATCAAAATAGAAAATTTAATAATAAAGTGAGTAGATCACAAGATGTAATGGTAGCTTAGAAAGCCTTTTATTTTACTTTTCGTTTTGGTGTTTGATATTTAAGGGATTAGGACAGATGGCAATTAAAAAATACAACCCAACATCACCGGGTAGAAGGTTTCAGACCTGCTCAACTTTCGAAGAAATTACCGAAACCCGGCCTGAGAAGAGTCTTTTGCGACCTCTGAAGCGAACAGGTGGGAGAAACAATAATGGAAGAATAACCAGCAGGCATATCGGTGGCGGACACAAGAGAAGGTACAGGGTAATAGATTTCAAGCGGGACAAAGTAGATGTGCCAGCCAAAGTAGCCTCTATTGAATATGATCCCAATCGGTCTTCTAGGATAGCCCTGCTTCATTATCTTGATGGAGAAAAAAGATATATTCTTGCTCCTGTGGCTCTTGAAGTTGGTGATGTGATTGTAAGCAGTGAGAATATTGAGATAAAGCCGGGCAACGTGACTACACTGAAAAATATACCCCCCGGCACCCATATCCATAATTTAGAGTTGAAGATTGGGAAGGGGGGGCAGATGATCAGGAGTGCCGGTTCCTATGGTCAGATCATGGCAAAGGAAGGGAAATATGCTCAGGTTCGACTTCCCTCACGGGAAGTGAGAAAGGTCTTGCTGGAGTGTAAAGCCACCATCGGTCAGGTAGGAAACATTGACCATGAGAATATAAGTTTGGGGAAGGCCGGTCGAACAAGATGGTTGGGAAGACGTCCCAAGGTGCGTGGTGTAGCGATGAATCCTGTCGACCATCCTCTTGGTGGAGGAGAGGGTAAATCTTCTGGAGGGAGACATCCCGTAACCCCTTGGGGAGTTCCTACTAAAGGGCATAAGACCAGGAAGAAAAACAAGAGTTCAGACAAATATATTGTTAGGAAAAGGGGTTAAAGTATGGCTCGTTCAATTAAGAAGGGTCCGTATATTGATGCAAAGCTTCTTGAAAAGGTAAGACAAGCCGATGTTGCGGGAAGCAGGGGTGTGATTAAGACTTGGTCTCGTCGTTCTACAGTTACCCCCGAATTAATTGGACATACCTTTGCTGTTCATAACGGAAGGAAGTTTATTCCGGTGTTTATCACTGAGAACATGGTTGGACACAAGCTTGGTGAGTTTGCGCCAACAAGGACATTTTATAGTCATGCGGGTGACAGAAAAACGAAGTTACGCAGATAATTTGTAGCAGTTCATGGGACAACATTTCAGTTCCTGACTGCTGTGGACTGTTAAGGTTCAGATTGGTATTTGGAGTTTAAAGAAATATGGAAGCAAGAGCTGTGGCTAAGTATATTCGCATTTCACCACAAAAGGCAAGATTAGTGGTGAACATGATCAGGGGAAAGAAGGTTGAAGAAGCACAAAAGACACTGACTTTTACGAGGAAGAAGGCTGCCGGAATTGTGGAGAAAGTATTAAAGTCGGCAATTGCGAATGCCACCCAGAATCCTAACATTGATGAAAAGATACTTTACGTAAAAGAGGTATTTGTAGGACAAGGTCCAACACTGAAACGATGGAGAGCCAGAGCACAGGGTAGAGCGGCCATGATAAAAAAGAGGATGAGCCACATAACCGTTATACTGGATGAAAAGTAGCGAATAAGGAGGCAAAGGTTTGGGGCAAAAAGTTAATCCAATAGGGTTCAGGCTAGGTATTAATAAAACATGGGGTTCTCAATGGTTTACGGAGAAAAACTATAGCGAGTTGCTTCATGAGGACATTAAGATTAGAAAGTACCTTAAAAAGAGTTTTTATCATGCAGGTATATCAAAGATAGAGATTGAGAGGGCAGCTAACAAGGCTAAGGTGAATATTCATGCTGCCCGTCCAGGGATTCTCATAGGTAGAAAAGGGGCAGAGATTGAAAAACTCAAAAAGGATATTGAAAAGATTACAAGAAATGAACCTATTATAAATATCCTTGAGGTACGCAAGCCTGAAATCGATGCACAGCTTGTTGCTGAGAATGTTGCCCTTCAGCTTGAGAGAAGGGTTGCCTTCAGGAGGGCCATGAAACGGAGTGTTACATCTGCTCTTAAATTCGGTGCCAAGGGGATAAGGATAGCCTGTTCCGGAAGACTTGGAGGAGCCGAGATGGCGAGAAAAGAGTGGTATAGAGAAGGAAGAGTTCCGCTTCACACCTTGAGGGCAGATATTGATTACGGTTTTGCTGAGGCTCGGACGACTTACGGCCTTATCGGTGTTAAGGTTCTTATATTTCATGGTGAAGTGCTGCCGGATAAGAAGGTTGAAGGTTGACAGTTGATGGGGGTTTTTGAATTATGTTAATGCCGAAGAGGGTTAAATATAGGAAGTTGCAAAAAGGTCGCATGAAAGGAAAACCTACTCGTGGATGCGATGTGGTGTTTGGGGAACATGGCCTGCAGGCAACCGTATGTGGGTGGTTGACTGCGAGACAGATTGAGGCTGCACGTATTGCGATGACTCGTTATGTAAAGCGTGGAGGAAAAATCTGGATAAGGATATTCCCTCATAAATCGCTTACTAAAAAGCCGGCGGAGACCCGTATGGGAAAAGGGAAAGGATCTCCTGAGGAATGGGTCGCAGTTATCAAGCCTGGCATGATTCTCTATGAGATAGAGGGGGTTTCAAGGGACGTGGCCCGCGAGGCTTTCAGACTGGCATCGCATAAACTTCCAGTGTCGACAAAATTTCTTTCCAGGGAGATGTCTTATGAAAATTAAGGAGATCAGGGACCTTAGCATCGATGAGCTGGAACAAAAAGAAAGAGAGCTTGTTGGAGAGCTTTTCAATCTTCGCTTTCGGCATGCTACTGCACAACTGGACTCTCATTCTAGCATGGGAAATGTCAGGAAAGATGTAGCTCGAATAAAGACCGTTTTGAAGGAAAGAGAGGCTCAAGGGTAGATATGAGTGATCGAGGTAATAGGAGAACCATACAAGGTGTTGTAATTAGCAATAAGATGGACAAAACAATCGTCGTTTTGGCAGAGAGACTGGTTAAACATCTCAAGTTCCATAAGTATATAAAGAAACGGGCGAAATACAAGGCCCATGATGAGGAAAACAGATGCAGTGTTGGTGACAGGGTGCTAATTGTAGAATCGCCCCCTCTGAGTAGGGAAAAGAGATGGCGAGTACGTGAAATACTGGAAAGGGCAAAGTAATCCGAACATTGTTCATCTTTGATCTGACATCCTTTTGGTTACGGGGCACAGTATAAAAAACTTGCGAGATAGCTCTTCGGGGCAGTAACCCCTGTTAGAAAACTTGTAATTAATGGTATTTTTTCTAACAGGGTGAACACGTTTTTTTTGGGGTATTTTTATGATTCAAATGCAGACCATTTTAAATGTGGCGGATAATTCGGGTGCGAAGAAGGTCTGTTGCATTAAAGTGCTTGGAGGCTCTAAGAGAAGGTATGCTAGTATTGGTGATATAATAGTAGTATCCGTAAAAGAGGCTATTCCCAATTCAAAGGTAAAAAAAGGGGATGTAATGAGGGCTGTTATTGTAAGAACAGCAAAGGGAGTCAGGAGACCCGATGGTACATACCTTAAATTTGGCGATAACTCCGCTGTATTGGTAAATAATCAAATGGAGCCTATAGGAACGAGGATATTTGGACCGGTGGCTCGTGAGTTGAGGGCGAAACAATTTATGAGGATAGTATCTCTGGCACCTGAAGTTTTATAACAGTTTACAGAGATCTGGAAGTTCTGTTGGTCCTTTATGAACTGCCACGATATCGATTGCGATGTGAAATCGCGATGTTGAGGGTTTGATATGTATGTGAAGCGTTTAAAGAAAAGTGATATGATTATGGTCGTTGCCGGCAAGGAAAAAGGAAAGACCGGTAAGATACTTAATATTATAAAAGATAAAAATCGCGTAGTAGTGGAGAAGTTAAATTTCATAAAAAGACACCAGAGGCCGGATGCACAAGGGAAAGGTGGCATCGTTGAGAGAGAAGGGTCGATACATATATCTAATGTTATGCTATTGTGTAACAAGTGTGATGCTGGTGTCAGGGTGGGGTACAAGGTATTGGATGATGGCAAGAAAGTACGGGTTTGTAAAAGGTGTAATGAGATATTGGATGATTAAAGCTGAGGAAGGATGAATGATTAGATTAAGGGAATATTATAATAAAGAGGTACTTCCCACCTTAAAAAAAGAGTTTAAATATAAAAACAGGATGGAGGTTCCTAAGCTCGAGAAGATTGTTGTAAATATGGGTTTGGGTGAGGCGATTCAAGACATCAAAATACTCGATAATGCTGTTCAGGAACTTTCCATGATTGTGGGGCAGAGACCGGTTGTCACAAAAGCGAAGAAGTCAATTGCTACATTTAAACTTCGTAAAGGTATGTCAATAGGGTGTATGGTTACTTTGAGAGGGGATAGGATGTACGAGTTTTTTGACAGGATTGTTAATGTTGCCCTTCCAAGGATAAGAGATTTTAGGGGGATTGCCCCCAAATCTTTTGACGGAAGGGGCAATTTTTCCATGGGGGTTAAGGAACAAACCATCTTTCCTGAGGTAGATTACGACAAGATTGATAAGGTTAGGGGAATGAATATAGTGATTGTCACTTCGGCTAAAACGGATGATGAGGGGAGACAATTTTTGAGACTTATGGGGATGCCTTTTAGGGACTGAAGCTGAAAAATTAAACAGGGGCGATTAATTTGGTCGAAGCCTTTGAAGGGTCATTGTTGGGATTTGATAAATTATTAGCATTGGTATTGGAAGTTCTGGAGGATAACTCGTGGCAAGAAAATCCTTGATTGCAAAGGCAAAAAAGAAAAAGAAGTTTTCTGTCAGGGAATACAATCGGTGCCCTCTCTGTGGGAGACAGAGAGCATATTATAGAAAATTTGATATGTGCAGGATATGTTTGAG
>JAUVKS010000068.1 GCA_030596145.1 Pseudomonadota bacterium
GATATCTTCACAGGACAGCGAGGGGAAGGGTGGCCACAAGGATGGCCTATGAGCATTTTGGGAAAAAGTGGGAAGATAAGGATCAACAAGGATTGTTTTGATAATTAGTTTCAAGTTAGCATGATATGTCTCTATCCATAACTTTGAAGTTTAAACTTAAACTGAGCTTTTGTTATGAAGATTTTACTCCATATCTGCTGTGCCCCCTGCGCGATATATCCGC
Organism: Pseudomonadota bacterium; assembly: GCA_030596145.1. Taxonomy (GTDB): domain Bacteria; phylum Desulfobacterota; class Syntrophia; order Syntrophales; family JADFWA01; genus JADFWA01. The sequence continues at coordinate 224 of JAUVKS010000068.1, forward strand.
TGAAGGTATTAAGGGAAAATGGTCATGATGTTTGGGGGCATTTTTATAATCCCAATATTCATCCCTATCTCGAGTACAAAAGGCGGTTGGATGCACTTAACGAATATGCCGACAGTGTGGGGTTGAGAATTATCCCGTATGAAGAATACCCGATGGAGGAATTCCTGAGAAATGTGGTATTCAGAGAAGCGGAAAGGTGCAGGTATTGCTATTATTCCCGTTTGAAATATTCGGCCCATGTCGCTGGGAGGGGACATTTTGAAGGATTTACGACCACGCTGCTCTATAGCAAGTTTCAGGATCACGATATGATCAAGAATATAGGGGAAGGTCTGGCAAAGGAGCATGGAATCACGTTCTACTATCAAGATTTTCGTAAAGGCTGGAAGGAGGGTATAAAGATATCTAAGGATGGGGGTATGTACAGACAACAGTATTGCGGATGTATCTATAGCGAAAAAGAAAGATTTTATCATAAGGAAAAATCTTAATTCACTCTTAAAGACTTATTCTTATATTTTTTAAAGGTCTTTCGGTTTCCGTAAACTATTACCAGAATGGCAACTTTGATATTTAAATGTGGTTTTTAAAACACACATAACAAGAAGTTCATCCCCCCTTCATTGTGATTAATGAACTCTCGATAAAATATGATGTTTTTTTAGTGGGTTAAAGTTGAGGTGTTGTCTGTATAATAATAGTTGTATTTGGTATGATTGTTGCTTTATCTTGAAGGGTAAAGGACCAGACCAAATTTAGAGGAATTGTTATGCATTTGCAGAGAACGGTAAAGAGCGAAATAGGGTGTAGAAGCGTGGGATTACACTCTGGTAGAAAAGTTAATCTGACTATAAAGCCAGCCGAGGTTGATAAGGGAATAGTTTTTGTCCGTAAGGACTTGCTGAAAAATAATACAATAAAGGCTGAATTTAAAAACGTATGTGACACAATACTGGCTACTACTCTGGGAGTAAATGGGACAAGAGTTTCAACGGTGGAACATTTGCTTTCCGCTTTTAGCGGCATGGGTGTAGATAATGCCGTTGTGGAGCTGGATTCACCCGAAATCCCGATTATGGATGGAAGTGCCCTGCCATTTGTTGATCTGTTGAAGAGTGTTGGAACAACAATTCAGGAAAAATGTAAAAAGTTGTTAGTGATAGAAGAGACAATTTCTGTAACCGATGGGGAAGGTTGGGCAATGTTTATGCCATCTCCAGAATTTAAAATTTCTTACAAGATTGATTTTGAGCATCCTGCAATCAGTGAGCAATCATATAGTATGGTTTTTTCCGATGTTGCCTATGAGAAGGATATTTGCGCAGCTCGGACCTTTGGATTTATAAAAGATGTTGAATACCTTCAGGCAAGGGGGTTAGCTCTCGGAGGCTCTTTGGACAATGCGGTTGTGCTGGATGACGAGAAGATTATCAATAAAGAAGGCCTCAGGTTTTCTGATGAGTTTGTAAAGCATAAAATCCTCGATGCCATTGGGGACCTGTCCCTCTTGGGGATGCCGATTATAGGTCATTTTGTAGCCTATAAATCGGGACACAGATTAAACAACCTACTTCTTCAAAAACTTTTAGCTAATGAAGAAAGCTGGAAAATAGTAAGTCATTTTGATGAAGAATTAAGAGTAGATGAAATAATCAATACCCCCACTTTTAGTGTTCTTGATGCAGTTCCCGCCTAGTGGGCCTCACAGTAAGTAAAAAAAAACATTCACCGGAAAATCTTACTTGCATTGCTTTTCTCAAATAGCACTTGCTTTTTAGCCCCTATTTTCTTAACATATTTCAATAAACAAATAGCAATCATAACAGCTCACCGTTGTGTCAGACATAATATGCTGGATTGAAGTGATTATGTCAGACTGAGGATCCTGAAAGCTATTAAGGGATTTATATGCCCAAAAACATTATTCTTTTACCAGTGTTTTTCATGTTTTTCCTATTTCTTCTTGTGCCTTTTAAGTCTTATTGCATGGAAGCAAAAATAGAAGATTTTTTGGTAACGAATACTGCTGATGATGTGCTGGTCTACTTTAGGGTAACTGATTGTTTTACAAAGGAGATGGAAGAGGCTGTCCTTGCCGGTATACCTGCTACATTTACTTTTTTATTGGAATTGTATCAGGAACGTGAACGCTTGTGGGATAAAAGAGAATCCTCTCTGGAGATAAAACATACCATTAAGTACGATAATCTAAAAAAGATATTTAATGTTTCATTTGCAGAAAAGGAAGGAAATCCGATTGCGTTCAGTAATTTCGATGAGGCGAAGATGGCCATGGCGGACCTGAATGGTATAGTTATTACCCCTCTTAAGCTTCTGAGGAGGGACAAACAATACTATATAAAGGTGAAAGTGCAGTTGGACAAGGTACGTCTTCCTTTGCGTATGGAATATGTTTTTTTCTTTGTTTCCATGTGGGATTTCGAGACCGATTGGTATAGACAGGGGTTCGTTTATTAGTGGATATCAAGGAATCGAAAAGACGTCGCAGAGAACGAGTTATAATTGTTGCAACTATAGTTGTTATAATTATTCTTATTTTTATTGAAGGTCATCTCTCCCGAACTGAAACTCTCCTTCCCGTTTCGAACGATGTACTGATCTTTGGTCTGATCAATATTAATATTATCCTTATTATTCTTCTTATATTCTTGACTGTGAGGAATGTTGTCAAGCTGGTTTTTGAGCGAAGGCGAGGTATTCTTGGTTCAAAGCTCCGGACTAAACTTGTTGTGGCTTTTGTAAGCCTGTCCTTGATTCCCACTGTAGTTCTTTTTTTAGTTTCGATTAATTTTCTCTCTTACAGTATAGATAACTGGTTTAATATTAAAATAGGTGGTGCTCTTAATCAATCCCTTGAAGTTGCGCAGACCTATTATCAACAGTCTGCTGACAGTGCAAAATATTATGCAAGACAGATTAGTTCCGATATCACGAAGAATAAATTGTATGAAGAGGGAAAAGGAGATTATCTAATAACCCTGATGGCGCAAAAACAGAAAAACTTCAAATTAGGTACTATGGAGGTATATTTTGACAATCAGAGGGAAAAAATACTTATCAAAAATCCAGATAATCCAGATATTGTATTAACAAAACTTCCCCCTAAGATTTTGGAAGATGTATTTATGGGAAAGGAGGTTTCAACGGTACAATCAACAGATCTGGGTGATTTCGTAAGCGGCTTAGCACCCATATATTCCAATTTTAGCCCGAGAGAAGTTGTAGGAGTGGTTGTTGCAAGTTTTTACATCAGCAAGGGTCTTGTTGATAAGATGGCCATTATCTCTAAAACCTCTGAAGAATACAGACAGTTCAAACTTCTTAAGAATCCTATAAAATTAAGCTATATCATCACTCTTTCCATTGTAACCCTATTGATTATTTTTTCCGCTACATGGTTTGGTCTTTTCTTAGCCAAAGGAATTACAATTCCCATCCAGGATCTGGCTGAGGCCACTGAGGAAATAGCGAAAGGAAACCTTGGCTATCAAATAGATGTTGTGGCAGATGACGAAATAGGGGTTCTTGTTGATTCCTTTAACCAGATGACGAGAGACCTGAAGAGGAGTAACGAGAATCTGGGACAGGCAAATATAGATCTTGAACAACGTAGAAAATATATGGAAACGGTTCTCCGAAATGTTTCAGCGGGCGTTATTTCTATTGACGGGGATGGGGTAATCACCACCATAAATAATGCTGCTGAAAAAATGCTGGATATAAAGACCAGGAAGGTTCTGAACAGGAACTATGAGGAAGTTTTGAGACCTGAGCACATGGCTCTGGTAAGTGATTTTCTGAGAGAAATGAGAGAGAGTGGAAGCGGTTTTAGAGAGAAGCAGGTACAGTTAATGCTCAGAGACAGGGTATTGACGGTTTTGGTGGCAGCAACAATATTAAGAGACGATGGTGACAATTATATGGGGATGGTAGTAGTTTTTGAGGATCTGACACAGCTTAAGAAGGCCGAAAGAGTAGCGGCATGGCGAGAGGTCGCAAAAAGGATAGCACATGAGATAAAAAATCCTTTAACACCCGTTCAACTCTCCGCCCAGAGGCTGCAGAGAAAGTATGGTGATGAACTGGGTGACGATGGTTCTGTGTTTCGGGAATGTACCGGAACAATAATTATGCAGGTAGAGGTTCTCAAAAAATTGGTCAATGAATTCTCACGCTTTGCCAGGATGCCGATTACTAAACTTGCTCCGGGTGATTTGAATGAGGTTATAGCGGATTCCATAAATCTCTTTCAGGATGCCCACAAAGATATATCTTTTGGTTTTCAGAACGGCTCCATACCCAAGTTGAATTTTGATGCGGAGCAAATAAAGAGGGCTATGGTTAATCTTTTGGATAATGCGGTTGCAGCTGTTAATGGAAATGGAAAGATTGAAATAAAAACCTCATATGATAAAGTTTATCGTAGGGTTAGAGTGCAGGTCATTGATAATGGTTGTGGTATACCCCCCGGTGACAAGATGAAGTTATTTGAACCCTATTTTTCCACAAAGAAGTCGGGGACAGGTCTTGGCCTTACAATAGTGGGTTCGATTATATCTGACCATAATGGTACTGTCAGTATAAGGGATAACAGTCCGAAAGGAACAATAGTAACATTTGAATTGCCGGTTGCTTAGGGTCAAAAATGTATAAAACAATACTTATTGTAGATGACGAAGAGAGCATCTGTCAATCTCTCAAGGGAATTCTCGTCGATGAGGGATATGAAGTGCTGATCGCTGGGAGCGGGGAGGAAGCTCTCAAGATCATTGATGGGGAACTTCCCGATCTTGTTCTTCTTGATATTTGGCTTCCAGGTATAGATGGGGTTGAGGCTCTCAAGATTATTAAATCAGAGCATCCCCACATCCAGGTGGTAATGATGTCAGGACACGGAACTATAGAAACCGCTGTCAAAGCAACAAAGTTGGGGGCATTTGACTTTATTGAAAAACCCCTTTCGCTGGACAAGTTGATCCTGATTGTAAATCACGTATCGGATCTGATTCGCTTGGAAGAGGAAAATAAATTATTAAGGGAGAAATTTGCGCAGGATTATGAGCTTACGGGCAGTAGCAAACCCATTATGGAATTAAAAGAATTAATCAGCATTGTTGCACCGACAAATGCCTGGATATTGATAATGGGAGAAAATGGCACAGGGAAGGAACTCGTTGCGAGATCGATACACAGGCAGAGCAAGAGGTCGCAGAAACCTTTCATTGAAGTAAATTGTGCCGCCATACCGGAAGAATTGATAGAAAGCGAGCTTTTTGGTCATGAAAAGGGAGCTTTCACGGGAGCTACAGATAAAAAGAGGGGAAAGTTTGAGCTGGCAAATGAAGGAACTATGTTTCTGGACGAAGTGGCAGATATGAGTTTAAAGGCCCAGGCAAAGATTCTCAGAATCCTTCAGGAGAAAAAAATTGAAAGGGTAGGGGGGTCAAAGGTTATCGAGGCTGATGTTCGTGTGTTGGCTGCAACCAACAAGGATCTGGAAAAAGAAATGGAGGAGGAAAGATTCAGGCAGGATCTTTACTATAGATTGAATGTAATCCCCCTGAGAATTCCTCCTTTAAGGGAGAGGAAAAAGGATATTCCCCTTTTAGTAAATCATTTTTTGAGAGGAATTTCACTCAAAGAGAGCACAAGCGAAAAAACTATTACGGGTGATGCGCTGGCAATATTGATGGATCATGACTGGCCGGGAAATGTTAGAGAATTGAAGAATATTATAGACCGGCTGGTTATCTTGACTTCCTCGGACGTTATTTCCGGTGAAGATATTCCTCCTTTAATGAAGGAGGATCAGAAGGTTAAAGATGATTCACTCTTCCCTTTTGATTCTTTAAAGATGGCGAAGATGGAATTCGAAAAGAGATTCGTTGCCAGAAAACTTCAAGAAAACAATGGGAATATTTCAAAAACGGCAGAATTGATTGGTTTAGAGAGAAGTAATCTTCACAGGAAAATTAAAAGTTACGGTCTGGAAGTAAAAAAGAAATAGTTAACCAAGAGAACAGTACCTATCTTTTCAAAAGATTGTCGGTAATCTTGTCATGTAAGAGTTGAGATGCAAGGCTGTTTCCTATAATGCCTACACGTACGGCTACGGTAGTCACATCTTTTGCCTTATATTTGACTGAAATGTGGACCTTTTCGTCATCTATCATAGCATCGATTGTTCCTTGACTTATTTCTTTATATGGCTCTACGTTTATACCGTGCTTATCTGCCACAACTTTTTTACAGGCAGCCCATACGTTATCAAAGGAAAAGAAATAATCCGTGACCATCTCTCCCTTTACATAGAAGTATGTTCCGGAACCTATGCTTCCAGCCGCCAGACCTGCCATAATAGGAGCAGCACAACCTGAAACCGCAAAAACCCCTGCTATTAAAATTGGAAACCAGATTTTCAGTTTTAACATCATATCCCCCTTATTCTGTATTATCTTCCCTCTTTTCCTCTTCTCCAAAACCTTTAAGGTTTATGGCAAGGGTTTTCAGCCTTTCATCAACAAGGAAGTTTACCGTATTCTCCGGATACTTGCCGTCTTTATCTGCTTTTCCTGCATCGACACCCGTCAATATGGTGATACCTTCATCTATAGTGCTCACCGAATATATGTGAAACTTCCCTTCAGAGACAGATTCTACCACATCTTTTCTTAACATGAGATCGGGAATGTTCAGGGCAGGGATCATCGCCCCCTGTGTTCCTGTAAGACCTTTGGCCTTACATACATCGTAAAACCCTTCAATCTTCTGGTTTACACCTCCTATCGGTTGAATTTCCCCCTTCTGATTTACTGAACCTGTCACAGCTATATCCTGTCTTATAGGGAGATTTGCCAGACTTGACAGGATTGCATAGACCTCTGTCGAGGAAGCACTGTCTCCATCTACTCCTGCGTAAGATTGTTCAAAACATATACTGGCGCTCATGGTTAAGGGTTTATCCTGGGCATGTTTTCTTCTGAAGTATCCTTCCAGGATCAACACCCCCTTATCATGAGTCTTGCCTGAAAGTTTAGCTTCTCTTTCTATGTTAATGATGCCAGCTCTCCCCATAGATGTTTCTGCAGTGATCTTTGAGGGTTTTCCAAAGGTGTAGTCCCCCATATCATAAACAGAAAGACCATTCACCTGACCGGTTTTTTCTCCGTCGATGTCTATCATAATCGTTCCATCATCAATCATTTCCTGGATCTTGTCTTCGAGGAGACTTACCCGCTCGATTTTTGCATTGTAGGCAATGTCTACATGTTCGTCTCTCACGATATTACTTTCAGCCTTTTTTGCCCAGTAGCTTGCTTCCCTTATAAGATCCGCTACCTCGCTGAATCTGGTAGATAATTTCTTTTGCCTACTTGTTAGCCTAACCCCGAATTCAATAACCGCCGCCACTGCCCTTTTGTCAAAATGAAGGAGGTTTTCTTCTTCTATTATCCTTTTTATGAAGCTGATGTAACCATCTATGCTTTCTTGCGTATTGGGCATTTCCGTATCAAAATGAGCCTTTGTTTTGAATATCTTCTTGAAATCTTCCTCTAAATTGTAAAGGAGATGGTAAAGATAATTGTCTCCTACCATTATGATCTTGACATTTAAAGGAATCGATTCCGGTTTGAGAGCTGTAGATGCTATGCTGAAGGGATCATATGGTTGCATTATTAGAAGCCTGTTTTTGAGTGTCCTTTTGAGAAATGCCCATACACCTGGTTCAATCAGTGCCTCCAATGCATTGAAGACTATATAGCCACCGTTGGCCTGGAGAAGAGATCCGGCTTTAATCCGCGTGAAATCTGTTTTCCAGAACCCTGACCTGTCTATTTCCCTCTCTATTGTACCGAACAGGTTTTTGTACGTTGGGGCCGTTTCTATGATTACGGGAGGCTTGTCGGTTTGAGAATTGTCGACCAGTACGTTGATCCTATACTCGGTAAATTTTTCTGTTCGGAGTAAAGGAACGGGGATTGGTATTGTCTGTTGCTGCTCTTCATCCTTTTCTTTAAACTGCTTGAGATTAGAGAGGATATGTTCTTGAACCTCATCTAAATAGCCCTTTATTTTTTCATGATTGTTTTCGTATTTGATTCGTATGTCTGAAATAGTATCACTTATCACAGGAA
>JAUVKS010000115.1 GCA_030596145.1 Pseudomonadota bacterium
CACCCAAACCATGGTATCTTTCCTCGTCACCATCTCTCAGCTCAACCATTTCACGCTCTCCCGTTGATGCGCCGGACGGCACAGATGCCCTACCGATTATCCCCGAACTCAATGTCACTTCCACCTCTACAGTCGGGTTTCCCCTTGAATCCAATATCTCTCTTGAATGTACGTCAATTATTTCAGTCATATCTCCTCCTCCTCACTTTAAGGGTATCGCAACAAATACAACAGACTAAACTTATACTAATCTGAAGTGATTTTCAAGCGATTGGACAAGACACATATCTTTATGATTGAAATATAAAAGTGGTTGAGATAAACTAAGTTTTGCGATTATTCAGAAGATCAGAAAAGGATTCTGCTCGCATGGGCGCTGCCCTCAACCTAATTAAGCAGGTTGAAAGATAAAAATCCTGCTAACAAGGAGTTATCTTAAGATGTTTGGACATGAGCAAATTACACAGCAGCCTGTCTTTTTCGTTTTAGCTGTCCTAAGCTGCTTTTTTACAATCGGTTATTTCCTGGGCAAAAGAAAAAACAAAAATCTGTTTCTAACTATATTTAATGAACTGATTGACGTTATCAAACCAGAAAATCAAACACACGGTATTATTGGAGGAACTTCAGACTATTATGCTGATTTCACCCTCAAAAGAGAAAATCCCCTTGCCAAGGTTGATGCAAAGGTTACACTTCTTCCGAGGCACTTATGGCCTTATCTTCCCATTGCAATAATTAGAGACAAATATGACAAACTGTTAATAGCGATGCACCTGAAATACAAACTGCGCGAGGAAGGTCATCTGATTGAGGACAACTACGCCAAGTCAAGGAAAGCAAAGATAGCGAACATCGATAAGTTGATCAATGCAAATGTGAAGTGGGGCGAACGCGATTTCCGCATTTATTGCAAAAGCAGAAAGATGCGTGATGAATTTAAAGAATTTATAAATAACAACAGTAACCCGGGCACTATCAAACACATTACATTTATTCCCAATCAGAAAAAGTGCTTTATCTTTATGATTCCTCAAAAAGGAAAGGTGGCAAAAGATTTAGCACCAGTCTATCAGTGGATACTTTCCCTCACCGATAAATAAGACAAAAAAAGCAGATATGCAAATTTTAATCATATCTTCTGCGAGACTGTTCTATCGGCAGTAAAGTTAGTGGCCATGGAGGGCATTACAATCCTGTTTTTCAATTCAGCCTGGCCTATCCTGACTTCCTAAAAAAGTGTGGGAAATTGTGATATTATTACGACCTATTGATACTTCTTTACCTGCTCGTCTCCCTTCAATACTCGCAAGGCCCCCTCCGCCATTGCCGTCATTTCATCTTCACCGGGATATATGAAAAGCGGAGCAATAAAATCTACCCATTCGACAATCCAGCCGATTAACATCCTTGAATGAGCCAACCCACCGGTCATCACAACACCATCAACCCTGCCCTTCAGCACAACAGACATGGCGCCAATGTCTTTTGCGGTCTGATAGGCCATGGCCTGATATATTATTTTTGCTTTCTCATCGCCATCCGTTATAAGTTTTTCCACTTCCACAGCATCCGCTGTGCCCAGATATGCCGAAAGTCCACCCTGACCAATCAGCCTGCGGTGCATCTCTTCCCTGCTGTATTTACCCGAAAAGGCAAGATCGACCAGATCTGTGGTCGGCATGCTTCCGGCCCTTTCAGGAGTGAAAGGACCTTCACTCAATCCATGCGTGCAATCAACTACCCGGCCACCCCTGTGTGCACCGATGGTTATCCCGCCACCAAGGTGAGCTACAACAAGATTGACATCCTCATACTTCTTGCCAATCTCCCTTGCGGCCCTCCTTGCAGCCGCTTTCTGATTCAAGGCATGAAAGGCGCTTTTCCGTTCAAGCTCGGGAAGCCCGGAAATTCTGGCCAGCGGTTGAAATTCATCAGTGCTCGGAGGATCTATGACAATGGCCTGTATTCCGTATTTCTTTGACATATCGAGGGCCATTGCGGGCCCCAGTGCAGACGGGTGTTTACCATATTTACCCGTGATAAGATCGTCACACATCGCTTCGTTAATCTCATAAGCCCCCGCAGGCTCCGACTTTCCCAAACCACCTCGGCCGATGATAATATCAATTTTCTTCATGTTGATATTGTTTTTGTCTATAAATTTCAGGAAATCCTTTTTCCTTCGTGGAAGCTGACCATTCATGTCCTTATATTGAGCCAATTCCGCGCTACTGTATACAATAGTTTCTTCAGCCACTACATCCATCGCTTTAAAAAGGGCAACTTTGGTTGAAGTAGATCCGACGTTAATAACCAGTATATTCATTTACTCACCCCCGTTGCACAGCAGGATAGCTATGGCAATCTCTACCAGCTTGTTGTCATTTGAAACAAAGGGTAAGTCCAGAATAACAGGGCTACTGGTCCCCATTAAAACACCTGCCATAGGCATCTTGCCGATAAAAACAAGCAACTGACTAAAAGAATATCCCGCCTCGATATCGGGAGTCAGGTAGATATCCACATTGCCGGTAACAACGCTGCTGACACCTTTTCTTGCTGCCGCCTCCTGGCTCATCGCACAGTCAATATCCAGAGGCCCTTCAATGGTAACATCACCAAACTGTCCCCTTTCAGACATCTTGGAAAAAATCGCCGCGTCAAGGGTCGAAGGGATCGCTGGGTTAACCTGCTCAATCGCGGATAGGGCCGCAATCTTTGGCGACCCGATTCCCAGGACACTCGCCAGCCTGATAGCATTTTCTGTAATCGATTGCTTTTCAGCGAGAGTTGGTAAATTATTGATATAGGAATCAGTTACCATCATTAATTTTTCCTTTGTGAGCATCTCGAATACGGATACAAAACTTGCAAGATTGCTTTGTAAAAGACCTTTTTCCCTGTCCAGGATTGAATCAATAAAAAGTTGATGATCAATGTTTCCCTGCATCAAAATATCCGCCCTCTTTTCCGTGATCATGCTGATGGCCCTGGAAACTGATTTCTGATGGTCAGTTTCATCAATTATCTCACAATTCCCTGACAAAACAGGATTCACCTTTAATAATTCTTCAATTACTTTCCCATCACCAACAAATATTGGAAATATGAGATCGGAATCTACCGCATCTGATATTACTCTTATGATTCGCTCATTCGTAGCGGGAGCCAGTACTAATCTTCTTCTCCCTCGCTTCTGTGCGCTGGCCACGATTTCTGCAAAATTAACCATCATTCTAACTACACCACTCCTTTTATTCTGTCCGCCACAACAACGCCCATGGCTATCTCACCCATGATCGAATCACTGAAATCGGAGCGCGAAGGAACAATTACCGGACCTTTAGAACTGACGATCACCGATCGTCTGGTCACATCCAGGAAAAAGTCCAGCTTAACCAGTATATTACCCGTATCAAGGTTGGGAACAAGTAGAATTTCGGGCAGGCTTGTAATGTCTATATCTTCGTATCTCGCAAGTCGTCCCTTTTGACCCAGAAAAATATCGGAGAAGGATGTAGCGGGGGTAATTTCACATTCTCCCAGATCACCTGAATCAGCCGCTTTTTTTAATAACTCCGCATCCCGATAAGAATCAACACTACCGCCTATCTTCCTCTGTCCGGAAAGGATGGAGACCCTCGGTCTCGGATAACCCAACAGATGGAACAGGAATACCGCATTTTTAATTACTTCCGCTTTGGCATTCCAGTCAGGGTTTATATTCACACCGGTGTCGGTAAAGGCAATAAGACGATTGAGCTCCGGAATCTCCCAGAACGATATAACACTTATAGTTTTCCCGGTACCGACCTTCGATTCCTCTTTTATTATCGAACGATAAATGTAAGAAGTAGGAATCTGCCCCTTGCTTTCCATGTCCACCTCTCCAGCAAAAAGCATGCTGGTACCGAGATTGGCAATGGCCTGTCGATTCACCTCGAAGATCTTTTCAACATTACTGATGTCAAATTCCACTTCATCCGCTACCCGCTCCATCTTTTCTCTGTTACCGATGAGAACAGGTTCGATATAACCATTTTGCCAGCTTTGTTTTACCGCCAGCATGAACTCGTCATCCTCAGGAGCAAGAACGGCCAGTTTTTTTGGGCCTTTTTCTTTCGCCAATCTGTTAACATCATTCAACGTTCTGATCATTGGATCCTCCTCTCAATGATTTTCCCGTTGCCGGAAATTTGATAATCTCGTCGAATTCACCCTCCCTTGCTGAGAGGTAACTACTGTTTGGCATGCATGTATTTGTTTGGCATGCCAAACAAATCTTGTCAAGTATGTTTTCTGTGGAATAATGAAAAGTTTTGCAGGTGATTTTAAGTGGGGGTTGTAATATTTTTCATACAAGAAAGCTGTCCGGGAACCGGTTTGTCCAGCTTCCGGACAGTTTCCCTGGTGAAGTCGTAAACTATACGATCGCTGATGATCGCGATGAAAATATTACAGATTATCCCAAGCTGCGCAGGATATCTCTTGCAATGATTAACCTCTGTATCTCGTTGGTTCCTTCGTAGATGGATGCTACGCGAGTATCTCTGGTATAACGCTCTACCGGATATTCATCAGAATAACCGTATCCCCCCAGCATCTGAACAGCGTTGCGACACGCCTTTTCGGCAGCCTCCGTCGCGAAGTACTTCGCCATGGATGACTCTCTGGCAAAAAAGTCGGTGTTTTCCTTTTGATATGCCGCTCTCATAAGAAGGAGTCTTGCCGCTTCAAGCTCTGTATAGCTTTCCGCGATCATCCACTGAATGGCCTGAAAGTTCGTGATGGGCTGGTTGAACTGGATTCTCTCTTTTGCGTATTTTGTGGCATATTCAATGGCAGCAAGGCCGATTCCAAGGGCCATTGATCCTATACCGATACGTCCACCTGTAAGTTCCGCCACCGCTACCCTGAATCCATCATTGAGCTTTCCCATAAGGCGGTCTTCAGGAAAACGACAGTTGTCGAATATCAGCTCATTTGTTGAAGACGCATGCTGACCCATCTTGTGTTCGGCCCTTCCCACGCTGAGGCCCGGGTCGATCTGCTCTAAGATGAAGGTGCTTATGCCCCTGCCTTTTTTGGCCTCCTTGTCAGTTACCGCCCACATAACGTAGCAACCGGCAATTTCAGCGCTTGATATGAATATTTTATTGCCGTTTATAACCCACTCGTCTCCATCCAAAACTGCCATTGTACGCATATCGGAGGGATCCGATCCGGCAGAGGTTTCAGTGAGCGCAAAGCTTCCCGCGGAATATTCGCCTGAGCATATCTTAGGTATGTAGAACTTCTTTTGTTCCTCCGTTCCCACAGCCTGGATGACCTCAGCCACCATGTTGCTCACCGACATGGTTACCGCCGTGGAAGCGCAGGCCCTGCCGATTTCCGTCATCGCCACGCTGAAAGAAATGACACCTGCCTCGGAACCACCAAATTCAGCTTCAATGTTAATACCCATAAGACCAAGTTCAGCAAGTTTTTTCAGGTTCTTGAGAAAGATCTCTTTATTTTCCTCTTTGTATGGATCCTGGTCAAGTTGAGCAGCCACAGGCTCAAGTTCGTTCTGCGCGAAATTCCTTGCCGTATCCTGTATCAGTTTTTGTGTTTCTGTAAGGTTTAAATTCATCTTCTCCTCTCCTTCATTAATTGATTTTCTATTTAATTAAAATTCAACATAAGCCGCCTTCAACACTTTATCTTGAGAGCTTTGAATTTTGCCATAAATACACTAAATGGTCATTCCCGTGCAAACGGGAATCCAGTATTTTCAACTCTTTTTAGATTCCCACTTTCGTGGGAATGACAGAAAAGGTTTGTTATTCAAAGTTCTCATCTTGACTTGTAAAACTTTTAGCCATTCATCGACGGCGGCTAACAGACGGTGAATAGCTAAAAGCTGCCCAAAAATGAGGGTTAAAGAGTAGGGTTTATATATATCCCCCGCTCTTTAACCCCTGTCAATTTTTGACACTTCCTACATTTAACCTTTATCGATTATCGCCTGTATATCAGCCGGATAAGCCGGTGGTTCCGGCATGAATATAAGCTCGGGATCGACGAATTCTCTCAGCACGAACAATTCCTTGTAGGTGGGATGAGAAGTTTCACCCTTAACCAGGGATACATTCAGGTCAAAGCTGCATTCTTCTTTAATCTTATCCACACTTACACCGGGATGGTGTGATTCGAGATACATAAGACCTTCATCATCAAACTGGTATACACCCATATTCGTAATGACAGCGGCAGGTCCATTTTCGGCATATGGAGTACCGGCAAAGACTTCCCTCTTCGGCCTCCACTCCCCGGTCTTCCAATCCGTGGTCCACCAGCCAGGCGTTGTGGTATAATCATTCCTTTCAACAAACCGTCTCTTTTCCTGAAGGATTATATATACCACCCTTTTTGACATGCTTCCTATATCGGAATTGCCTCCACTGCCTGTAAATCGATGCGTCGGTTTAAAGTAGTCTCCAATAGAGGTAACATTGACACCA
>JAUVKS010000201.1 GCA_030596145.1 Pseudomonadota bacterium
GGGTGGATTCTAAAGGTGTGGTCGATTTTGTCCTAGACCTCAGGGAAAGCATCAACCGCGTGATATGCCTTCAAGGAAATCATGAACAAATGTTCCTCGACTATCTCTCTGATGATAAACATAAGGGGTTTTTTCTCGCAAACGGGGGAGAAAGCACCATTTCCTCTTATGGATTTATTGAAACAAATGATGGCATGAAGGTAAACGTTCCAAAGAGTCACATGCAGTTTTTCAAATCACTTCTTCCATATTACGAAACGGACGACTATATCTTCGTGCACGCCGGTTTGAGACCTGGCATTCCTCTGGAAAAACAGGATACAGATGATTTAATGTGGGTAAGGTATGAATTTATAAAATCTTCCTATGATTTTGGAAAAACCGTGGTCTTCGGACACACACCTCTTATCCGGCCTCTTATAGAGTCCAACAAAATAGGAATTGATACAGGGGCCGTCTTTGGCGGCAAACTCACATGTGTTGAGTTGCCGGCGGTAAGGATATACCAGGCATGACGGCTTTGTAAAAAGCTCCACCTGCTGCGTTGCGCTGCATCCTTCGTCACTGCAACGTACTTCTATGTATGTCTCATTCCTCACGATTTGCGCGCCTTGCATCTGGAGCTTTTTACTTTGCCGTCCAATTTTTAACCTTTTAAGATTTTGTCAGGTATCATGAAAATTATCGAATGTGTTCCCAATTTCAGCGAAGGCAGAGATAAAGAGAAGGTGGCGAGTATAGTGGAGGCTGCCTCTGGAGTAAATGGTGTCAAAATTCTCGACTTCAGCATGGACAGTGATCACAACAGAAGCGTTTTGACCTTTATCGGCACCCCGGAAGCGGTGGAAAGGGGAGCAGCGGCTGCCTGTGACAGGGCACTGGCCTTAATCGATATGAGGAAACATTCCGGTGTTCATCCCAGAATCGGTGCTGTGGACGTGGTTCCCTTTGTTCCGATAAGAGATGTCAACATGAAGGAGGCAGTTGAAATAGCCCATAGCTTCGGTCGAGCGTTCGGAGAAAGGAATAATATACCGGTTTATTTTTACGCCGAAGCGGCACTGGACCAAAAAAGGAAAGAATTGTCCCACATAAGAAGGGGAGGATACGAGGGGTTAAGTGAAACGATTAAAGATCCCTCATGGGTTCCCGATGCGGGTCCGGCTGTCTTCAGTCCTCGTGGAGGCGCTGTGTCTGTCGGGGCAAGAAACCCGCTGATAGCTTTTAATATTAATCTTGCCACTGACGATCTCGGTGTGGCGAAAGATATCGCTAAGTCCATACGATACTCAAGCGGTGGCCTCAAATACGTCAAGGCAATAGGTGTTCCGCTGAAAAGCAGAAATATAGTTCAGGTATCAATGAATCTCACCAATTATAAAGAAACATCCCTTCGGAAAGTCTTTGATACTGTAAGAGAAAAGTCCTTCGAGTATGATGTTGACATTCTTGAATCCGAATTGATAGGGCTGATCCCTGAGGCGGCACTGGAAAATGTGACGGTTGATTACCTCAAATTAGCCGTATTTTCTTCTGATAGGATAATAGAAACGCACCTTCCTCCCGATCCACCATCAAAAAAAGTAAGAACCCTCGTTGATCCTGTAAAAACAGGGTGATAGAGTAGTTTTGAACCAACAAAACTATCATCAACGAGGTGAAGCTATTATGGCACAAGGAGTTCTCCCATTCAAGTACGAAGAAGAGAAAAAAGACACCGGCATGACATCGTTAGGAGGGTTGCCAGTGTACCTGGATTTGGCTCAGGTCATGGGATTGTCCGAGACTATCGGGAGGCATTTGCACATAAGGGAAGGCTCACAAGGATGGACGGATGGGCAGATAATTCTTTCCCTGATTCTTCTGAACATCGCCGGCGGTGAATCGGTAGAAGACTTGAAGCAGATTGAGAGCGACGAGGGATTTTGCAGGGTATTACGTAGAGCAGAGTTGAAGGGTTTAAGCAGGAAGAAGCGAAGGGAGATAGAGCGTCGGTGGCGTAAAGAGCGAAAGCGATCGGTCCCGTCGCCATCGGCGGTATTTCGTTATTTGAATGTTTTTCACAATGCAGAAGAAGAGGAACATCGCAGACTCGGCAAGGCTTTCATTCCGGCACCGAACAATTATCTGAAGGCTTTTTCACTTGTAAACAGTGATTTTATTAAGGTTGCCCAAGAACGAGCGCCGCAGAAGACAGCCACCCTGGACATGGATGCGACGTTGGTGGAGACGAGGAAGAGAGACGCCCTGTTCAGTTATAAAGGATTTAAGGCATATCAACCGATGAATACATGGTGGGCGGAGCAGGAGATGATATTGCATACGGAGTATCGTGATGGCAATGTTCCTGCGGGATATGAGCAGTTGCGGGTATTGAAGGAGGCATTGAAGCTTCTTCCTGATGGTGTTGAGAAGGTTCTGGTTCGTTCAGATACGGCAGGCTATCAGCACAATCTTTTAAGATACTGTGAGCAAGAGAAGAATGAGCGTTTTGGCCGGATCGAGTTTGCTATTGGGTGTGATGTAACAAAGGAATTCAAGAAAGCGGTTGCCGAGCTGGAAGAGTCGGATTGGAATCCGATTTTCAAAGAGGTAAACGGGAGCAATGTGAAAACGGGACGGGAGTGGGCGGAAATCTGTTTTATCCCCAGTGCGATTGCCTACAGCAAGAAAGGTCCTGTATACCGCTACATAGCTACACGTGAGGCGCTGGTACAGATGGAGTTGCCCGGGATGGAGGTTCAGCATAATCTTCCTTTTCCCACAATGAATCTCAATAATCAGAGATACAAGATCTTTGGGATTGTAACAAACATGAACTGGGACGGTGAAGAACTCATTCACTGGTACCATAAGCGATGCGGCAAGAGTGAAGAAGCACACGCCGTAATGAAAGATGACCTTGCCGGCGGCAAGCTTCCTTCCGGTAAATTTGGAGAGAATGCCGCGTGGTGGTGGATCATGATATTGGCATTAAACCTCAATGCTGTAATGAAGCGGTTGGTGCTTGGGGAATCCTGGGCATCCAAAAGGATGAAGGCGATGCGTTTTACCTTGATCAATCTGCCGGGACGTGTCCTTGAGCGTTCACGTAGTCTGATTGTACGATTGGCAAAGGGCCACCCGTCTCTGGGTATTTTACTGGAGGCGAGACGGAGAATCATGGAACTTGTTCCGGAACCCTCCGGTTGAGAAATGATGAACTTATTGAATTCATTATTGATTTACAGGTGATCATGGACTAAACGCATCACGCGGGAGAGGTGTGTCCGGATTTATGCCCGATGGTGGTTTAACAAGACGTCTGAATGAAAAAAATGAAACAGGGAACCATTTGACGCTATCTTTCTGAGAATATACTGAAAAAGTACCCCTGAACGGGGACAAAACTCGACCATCTAAAATTAGGCGGTGGATTTGGGGAGATAGCAGGGCTTGCAACAGGAGAGATAATCCCCTATATGGTAAAAAAGGAACCTGAGTGAATAAAACAT
>JAUVKS010000147.1 GCA_030596145.1 Pseudomonadota bacterium
AGAAAATCGAGTATTGTTAAATTTCCTATTTTTGACGCTGCAGCGTACGATGCCTTCAAGGCAATCTCTTTCATGGCAAACCTGGTAATGATTTCAGTTATATCTGCGTCTTCTATATCAGAAGTCAGCTTGATTAAATCCATATCCAGATCAGCGAGGTTGTTTTTCGCTATTTCCAGCCTGTTCATTCTTGTGCCGCACCTGGAAATATTTTTCGATATCTGATAGGACGCATCCTTGAGACCGTCTAAGCAGGACGCTATGCGGTCCGGATCGTTTGCTCCCAGCGCCGTCTTCAACTCATTGAGAATCCCGAACACAGAAACATTTCCCGCCCCCTTGTCCGTAAAGGCTGCTTCACCGGAAATGGAGTAAGCAAAGGAGGTTCCTTCGCCGATATTAACGGATAGTTCTTCGCCGTTGCCGTTGTAATTCCCTGCGGCAAAGGCATGGACATAAAAGATGTCACCGGCGGCCAGGTCAGCCTCACCGCTCGTAAATGTTAATTGTACCCCGTCCCCTCCCAGTGTAATGGGCGGCTCGCCGTCCACCAGATCATTTTTTTCATCACCCCAGGTTTTTCCGCCATCATCAGATACCTTATATGTTGCATTAACCAACGGCCCGCCTGTAACGATTTTCACCACATAAGTCTTGTTTACACTGCCCGTATATGTCCCTGATTCTTCCACCGTTCCGTCGAAAACGTTTCCATCGGCCTTAACGGCTTCGCCTATTTCAGCGGCAGAGCTTACGGAAGATGAAAAAGGAGCTTCTCCCGTTTTCGCGCCCGAAAAGAGATACTTGCCATCATACTTTGAATTAGCAAGGGCAAGCATTTCATCTATGAGCTGCTGCACAGTCCCGGCTTCCGAGCTTCGCGTCTCGGCAGATGCAGTTGCTGTTGACTGGGCAACAGCAACTTCCCTGGCCTTTACCAGAAGGTCGCCCACAGCCGACAGTTTTGACTCCGTGATCGTGAGCCGTGATTCACAGCCATTAATATTCCGGATGTACTGCTTAACAGATGCCCTGGATTCTCGTAAGTTCAGCACCCTGTTCATGCCGATGGGATCATCCGACGGCCTGTTAATCACCTTTTGTGAACTGATTTTTTCCGCAAGTTTATTATAACCAGTCTGAGACTTAAACAAGTTATCGACCATTGTATTAAACTTCATGTTTTCAGATACACGCATTACCATGATACTGCCTCTTTGGGGTTCAAGGTTCAAGGTTCAAGGTTGCTCGTTGCTCGTTCCGAAAAGGAAATAGGAAAGAGTTAAGAGAAAAGGGTGTTACTCTATTCTCTAACCCTCTAATCTTCTAACCCTCTAACCTTCTCACCATCTGACCTTCTAATCCTCTAATCTCTCTACTTCACCAGGTTCATCAGGGTATCCGCCAGTTCCTGTGCAGCGCCGAAAAGTCTGGCCGCAGCATTATAGCCGGTCTGATACCTGACAAGATTCATCATTTCTTCATCAATCGACACCCCGGAAATCTCCTCCCTTTTGTTTGTCAACTGGCTCATGAGATTTGTATGATGATCAAAATTCCTGTTTACATCCGCGACATCCTGACCGATCCGCCCCACAAGAAACGAAGAATAATAGGAGCTGAAAGTCGATTTTACTTCGTTCATAGTCAGCTCATCTTTTATATCACTCATACTTACGGCATTTCCGCCATCGCCATTGACCGTCTCTGATGCCGCTATCTTATTTACATCCGCTATGATATCTGCGCTGACTTCCATATCCTTAGCCTTTGTTTTTGCCGCATCAAAGAAATCCCCGCCAAGATTTTGATTCGTATCATAACCCAGTCTATGCTGGGTATTTACCTTTTCAACAAGGGTTGCAGCGAGAGCATCAAGTTTATCCATATAACCCGTTTTATCGGCATTGCTAACCGTAGTATCGCGAACCTCCAGGAAAGCCGCCAATTTTCCATTTGTTATAACACTATTGATTGGTTCTTCATCGGGGTCATCTTTAAAAACAATGTCATAGAAAGAAGGATTGGAGGCGGCGGGGTCAACTGGCACGACATCAAGCTCCCAGGTCTTATTACCTTCCACCAGCGGCATACCATTAGACAGGAAGGCATTTATTGATCCATCCGAATCCTCGAAACAATTAAAATCGACAATCTCAGCCAGCCCTGATAAAAGCTCTGCCCTTTTGTATCTGAGGGTGTTCAAACCAATGTCGTCAGCTTCAGTCCGTGTAATTTTGCTGTTTATATCAGCGATATCCGACAGATAGCCGTTGACCTGATGCGTCAGACCCTGTATCCGTGTATTTGCGTCATTTTGCACGGAAAGAAGCTCGTCGCTATATGAACGGAACATGGAGGTCAGACTCTGGGAAACGGAAACCAGCGCCTGTCTTTCAGCCTGACCTGAAGGGTTCGCGGACAGATCCTCCCACGCGCTCCAGAATTTATTGAGCAATTCACTAATACCGCCGCCATCAGCCTCGTTAAAGATCATTTCAATCCTGCCCAATCCGTCTTTTTTCGCTTCACTATACCCCAGGCTATGCATCTGTTCATTGATTTGAGCCCCGAGAAATCTATCATATATCCTTTCTATCTTTGCTATCTCAACGCTCTGGCTCGATGACACACTGAATACCGGCCGCTGCCTCGTATATCCGGGGGTGTTCACATTGGCAATGTTGATTCCCGTAAGATTTATCGCAGCCTGATGACTCAACAGGGCATCTTTCGCAATATTCAATGCATTAATACCAGACATTTACCTATCCTTCCCTGCTTACGATCTTTCCATTCAGATTGTTTGCTTTTAATCTTCCCGTGTTCAGGTAGGTTGCGCCGGGCGAGATAAGCTGCCCTAAAAAATCGATAGATTTTCGCACATAAAAGCGAGAGGAATCAAGCAGCGTTTTATTCCTGTCGTTTAATTCATGAATATCCATTAAAAGAGATCTAAGCGCTGACCGGCATTCCTCCAGATCCCTTTTCTGGCCGTCATCTCCATGAAGCAACAATGTTGAAAGCGTTCTATCCTTATTGAGGTCCTTTCCGTCAAGATTGAGGGCATTGATGATTCTCTCAACTAATTTTATCCTCACCTCTTCCACCATCCTGGCCTTCAGAATACAGGTCTCTTTTCTGGAATTGCTTTCATACAGTTCATCTACAGAAGATCCTGCCAGGATTTTTCTCTCATTCAGAAAACATTTGTGAAGTTTACTGTAAACATCCACCTCGTTTCTCAACATTGAAATAAGAGAGTCATAAAGAAAATGCAGTTCGTTATTCATTGTATTAAGCCACAACATCCAGAATTGATTCGCTTATCATTTTTGCGGCAATCTTTTCTCCGTTAACATCGTATTTCCCCATTTCTATCTGGTTCTGCAATTCCCGTACCTTTTCTTCGCGAACATCGGGGAGTTTTTCGATAGCCTTCTTTGCCTGTTGAATATCCCTTGCCGCGGAGGATAAAGTGACCTTCTCTTCCTGAACCACACTGTCAGATGCCTGCTTCTCAGGCCCGGAATTCACTTTCTCCTCATTTATCTTATACTGCGAAATAAGCTCAGTCAGGGAATTTCCAGTCTCAGTAATTTTCATCTGCAACACCTCCTTTTTGTTTTACCTCATTTTATAAGAATATCGGCAAGTTTGCAATAAAACTTTAATAACTGATTGGGGTTCAGGGTTCAACGGTTACTGGTTGTTGGTTCTCTGATATCTCACCTTCTCACCTTCTAACCCTCTAATCCCCTGACCCAAGCTGGCGTAAAAGCATTTCCTGAAGGCCTATGCCCCCCCCTCTTTTTGCGAGGTTTTCCGCTACCTTCCGGTCAATCATTGTGGAATAAATATCCTTGCCTGCAAACTTGTTAGTCCCGCTTTGCGGAATCGTGCGCCGCATGGTCTTGAGCATGTAATCGATGAAGATAGATTCAAAATCAGCACACGCTTTTTTCAGCTTCTCTTCCTTGATTTCCAGCAGTTGTCCGTCAGGCCGGCCAGTTTTTTCACACCTGGAAAGCGTCTCTGTTGGCAATCCATTTAATCTTATTTCTTCCATCTGATGACTCCTCTAAGTTTCCCCTGGCCTCTGACTTCCGACCTCTGACTTCCGACCTCTGACCTCTGACCGCCGATTTCTGACCGCCGACTTCTGACCTCTGGTTTTATATTACCTTCAAATCCGCCTGGAGCGCCCCCGCGGATTTGATTGTCTGCAATATGGTTATCAGATCTCCAGGCGTAACACCTATTGCGTTGAGCGCCCTACGACGTCCTGAATAGTAACTCCCTTCGGCACCAGCACCAGACGATTCTTTTCTTCTTCAATACCGATTGCTGTTTCAGTTGTCACAACTGTCTGTCCTCCTGGAGCGATCATCGTGCCGTCTCCCGCATCAAGCGGAACGCTGCCGGCAGGAGGAGCAGGAGCAAAGGAGGACGGCTGAGACACCTTCTTTTCTTCCTTTATCTGGATAAACAAATTCCCATGGGCCACGGCGACTGTAGATATCCTTACATTTTCTCCCATAACAATTGTGCCTGTCTTCTCATCTATGACCACAACTGCAGTGCAGTCGACCGCAACATTAATGTTTTCAACAATCGAGACAAGCTTCACTATACTCCCTTTAAAAGACTCGTTTATATCTACGGCAATGGTAGATGAATCAACAAGCTTCGCCTCCACGCCCGATATCACACCATTTATAGCCGCCGCAACTCCTGTTGCAGTTGTAAAATCGGGTCTATGAAGATTTATGGAGAGTGACTTCCTGTTTTCAAAATTGTACTCCAATTCCCTTTCGACAAAAGCGCCGTTTGTAATCCGGCCAACAGTCGGGTGATTCTTGGAAACACTCGCTCCTCCCCCGCCTGCGGCAAAACCTCCTGTAGATACCGACCCCTGCGCCACTGCATAGACCCTGCCGTCCGCCCCCTTAAGCGGCGTCATAAGAAGAGTTCCTCCCCGCAGGCTGTTTGCATCACCGATGGATGAAACCATAACGTCTATTCTCGACCCCACCTTGGCAAATGGAGGAAGCTCGGCGCTGATCATAACTGATGCCACATTATCTGAGCTCAGGTCATTTCGGGACTCCTCTTATGACGCCGCTTCGGGGGGCGGATGGCAGGGTCTATGCAGTGGCGCAGGGGTCGGTATCTACCGGAGGTTTTGCCGCAGGCGGGGGAGGCGCTAA
>JAUVKS010000188.1 GCA_030596145.1 Pseudomonadota bacterium
AAGAGAATAGAAAAGTTTCAGGCAAAAATGAGCTTTGATTTCATAGGGGTAGCCCGATAAGCCCCGCCCTTCAGGGGTGGCATGGACAAACCATGTGCCGGACCTTGATCCGGTAGTGTTTGTCCGTACAAACAACACGAAACCCCAGCCCTTCAAGCAGGGAGATTTGCGTGACCGCCAAAAAGAGAAAGAAACAGAGTAAGAACCAACACCTGAATTATCCAGCCGATAGCGCAAACACCTACGGCGCGCCACGTGCTCCGGTAATCAAGAGCCTGCCTGACGGCGATTACCATCGCTACCAGCATCCAGATAGAGGCGACTAAAAAAACTACACCGGCAAGCCCCGGAATAATTGCAAATATTCGAATCAAGCCGGGGGAACTCGAAAAGCCGATAGTCCGCAACAATTCACCGGGATTTGATTCGGTCTGCGGTTCCGGCAGGAGTTTCGTGCCGATAAAGTAAGTGAGATACGCCCAGACATACCACCCGATAAGAGCAAAGGCTGTTCCAGTCAGAATCCCGACAAACCCTACGCTTGCAATACTCCCGACTCCGGCAGCCAGGCTGGACAGGACAACGACCCCCATAGCCTGCCTCATCGCCCCCTCATCGGCCTCAACCTCTTCATACAGATTCGGGTCCAACTTGGCAGCACGAATAATCCGATTTTTGAAATCTGTCATAATCTTTACCTCAATAACGAAAGACGGCAGCCATGGGTGCGTTATCGGGGACCTTCTCCGGCCTTACCGCATAGACATCTCCCCCGTTCAAGAAGGTTTGAATTGCAGCGAAATCCAGTATATCCTCGTCACCAGGCTCAGCCTTCTGGCGTAGATGCACCTCGTTGCTATCAGGATCAAAAGCACCCCACTGCTGAAGGCCAACAGCTACAAATAATGATCCGACCCGCCCGTGATAGGCCGCCTGAACGATTTCTTCCACATCGCTGGAAGTTAGCCCGGTGCCTGCGGATTGCATGTAAAGGGAAATTGCCTCTTCCTGAGCTTTCTGGAAGTGGGGGTGCACAACAGCCCACGCCTCTTTGTGCAGTTCTTCCGCACTCAACCCTTCAGGATTTCCCGTGATCCCTTCATCTAATATATGGGGATATGAATTCGCCTCTTTGTAAATCGGGAAGAGATAATCAACCCCGGCAAGGACAAGAGGTTCTCGCTTATCCCTCAGCAGTTCGTATAGACCCTTGTCAATGAGCTTAAAGTATCGCAAAATATTGTCTTTTTTGGGTACTTCAGTTCCGGCACCCTGCCCATGAAACATAGACGAACGATCACCACCCCCCACTGACGCACCGGTATGTGACCGGAGCTGTTTTCCAAAAATGTCGCTCTGGAGTGCGTCGGCAAGGTTTTTCGGAACACCCTCTAAATCAACCTCGTTTACACTCTGTCGTGTGCCCTGAAGCAGTCTGACCTGGTTCTGGCTGAGGGCGAGAACATGAAACTGGCCGTCACCACTGAGTATGGGGAGGAGAGGCTTAATATGAAAACGGTCGGTAATGACCAGCAATTCCCTGAAATCGAGCGGAAGACTATAATATTTAAACACATCGGAAGAAAGAAACATTGCAAACCCGTCGCTCTGACGCCGCCAGAAAAGACCATTCCCTAAAATTTCCTGGGTTGGTTTCAGCAATTCCTCCGCTTCCTGGGCGCGCAAACCGCTCTCAATCAAACGATCTTCGGCCTTGCGAAGCAGATTCCTGAGTCTGATCGGATTCTGTTGGGTTTCGGCCCCCGCCCGGTGCGTGGGCATAAAAATTGAAACACACAACCCCTTTTGTTTCTGCATCAGTGTCTTTAGCTCATCTTTGGACAATGTATTCATATAGTTGATTTTCCTCCAATATAGTTGTAATTATTTATCAATGAAAATAACATGGGTGAGTATCAAGGTTGTCTTAAGTTTGATAGAAACCATTTATTATTTATAAAAAAATAAAGTCGAGTTGTCAACTTTTAAAACGGAAAAGGAATTTGCAGTTCGGCGGCCTTATTCCTCATCGTACATCGACTCAATCAAATCTCTGTAGTACTCGTTGATAAACTTTCTCTTCACCTTCATGGTAGGCGTTACTTCACCGTCTTCTGTATAGAGTTTCTTGTCGAGGATTCTGAATTTCCTGATATTCTCAACCCTCGCCATCTGTCTGTTCACTTTGCTGATCTCCTGCTGAATAAAGTCTACAACATCTTCCGCTTTTGTCAGGCTGGCGAAGGTGGTGTACTGGACCTTTCTATCCTGTGCGTACTTGACCACGTTTTCTTCGTCAATGACGATAATCGCTGTCAGGTACTTCCTTCCATCTCCTATGACAACTGCATCGTTGATGTAGGGCGAGAACTTCAGAAGGTTTTCTATATACTGCGGAGCGATATTCTTGCCGCCGGCGGTAATGATAAGGTCTTTCAGCCTGTCCGTTATCTTCAGGTAACCTTCTTCATCTACCTCACCGACGTCTCCTGTATGTAGCCAGCCGTCGATAAGGGCATTCTTTGTGTTTTCCTCGTCCCGGTAGTAACCTTGGAAAAGACCCTTGTGCCTGACAATAATCTCGCCATCTTCCCCTATCTTTACTTCGGTCCCCGGCAGCGCTTTTCCCACCGTGCCGAGTTTGAAGTCGAATTCACCCCCCATATGAGTAATTCCCGATGTCTCCGTCATGCCGTATCCCTCACGGATCGGTATGCCGATACTCTGGAAAAACTTGAGGATGTCGTGAGATATCGGAGCGGCACCGGAAAATCCCAGACGTGTCCTGTCAAAGCCAAGTCTTTCTTTGAGCTTCCAAAAGACGCAGAAGTATGCCAGTTGGTAACCGATATACAATGGCAGTGGTATTTTCTTTCCGGCGAGTCTCAGATCATTGTACTTTGCGCCAATCTTCACAGCCTGTCTGTAGACTGTCCTCTTGAACCATGTGGCATCGTCCATTTTCAGCACGATAGCGGAATAGTACTTTTCCCATATCCTCGGTACGGCATGAAAGATCGTCGGAGAGACATCCATCATATCGTTCATCACCGTATCTGTGTTTTCGGTGAAGTTTACGATGTGTCCCACCGCCATGTGCATCATCATGTCAAAGATCTGCTCATACACATGATTAAGGGGGAGAAACGATATGGATTCATCATCTCTGGTGGACATCGTTACCTTGGCTGCCTGCTCGCCCACCCACAGATAGCCACCATGATGGAGCATGGCGCCCTTCGGGGGGCCCGTTGTTCCGGAAGTGTAAATGATTCCCGCTATGTTTCCGGGCTTTCCTTCTCCTATAAGATTATTATATAGAGCGGGGGCTTCCATGTCAGCTTTTCTTCCAATCTCCAGGAGTTCGTCGAAACTAATCACCATCGGGTCTTCAAAGTCCCTGAGGCCTTCCATATCCCATACGATAATCTTCCTCAGTTGGGGGGTGTTCTTCCTGAAGATCAGGGCCTTGTTCAATTGTTCTTCATCCTCGCAGATAAATACGACCGAATCGGAATGTCCAACCACATATTCGCATTCCTTTGCGGGATTGGTAGTGTAAACACCCACAAAGGTGGCGCCCAGAGACATCACCCCGAACGCCGAATAAAGCCATTCCGGCTTATTTTCACCGATAATGGCAACATGGTCGCCCCTTTTCACCCCGAGACTGTCCAGGCCCAGCGCCGTAAATTTCACATTTTCCAGGTACTGCCTCCAGGTAATATCACGCCAGATGCCAAGATCTTTCATTCTCATGGCAATACGATCGGGCTGCTTTGCAACCATGCCGACCAACGCTCTGGGCAGGGTATCTGCTTTCATAATGTTCACTCCCGGCAATTTGAGACCTTTGCAAAACGCCCCCTTTTGCCCAATCTTTGCGTTGTACTCAATTTTCAATCCTCAAAATACTCTATGTATTCCTGCGGTTAAAAATTTCGCACGCCTTAATCTTGAACAAAATTGAATATTTTGCAAAGGTCTCAATTTGTGTGTTTTCAGCGGAATCTAACCTTT
>JAUVKS010000111.1 GCA_030596145.1 Pseudomonadota bacterium
AAAAATATTTAAAGAAAGCAGCCAAGTCAAGGAGGTCTTTGTTAACGAAAACCTTCTTGGAATTGTAAAGGTTATTGAAGCTATAACTGAAGCTCTAAAGGGTGGAAACAAAATACTCCTCTTTGGAAATGGAGGAAGCGCGGCTGATGCGCAGCATCTGGCGGCAGAATTTGTAAACAGGTTTATCATAGAAAGGCCGCCGCTTCCCGCCATAGCTCTCAGTACGGATACCTCTGTAATAACAAGTATTGGTAATGACTATGACTTCTCAGATATCTTCGCCAAGCAGATAAGGGCGATAGGGAAAGCTGGGGATGTAGCCTGGGGGATAAGTACCAGCGGTAACTCCCCTAACGTTGTCAAGGCGCTTGAGACCGCAAAAAAAATGGGGCTGATCACGGTCGGCTTCACCGGTAAGGATGGAGGTAACATTGTTAAAATAGCGGACTATTCCCTGAATGTTTCTTCCAATAGCGTTCCTCGAATTCAGGAAGTTCATATTACTGCGGGACACGTCATCTGCGAAATGATTGATTACAAGTTGTTTCAAAGACCGGACAGTAAATAGCAACGATTAAACAAGAAAGGGATAACCAAGGTAACATGGAAAAGAAATCGGGGGAGGAAAGCAGCAAGAAAAAAAATATTAAAGCGAAAGCAGATATTCAGGAAAAACCTGCAAAAAAGGAGACCGAAGACCTCACAGCAAAGCTTAGGGAAAAGGAGATTGAAGCGGCCGAAAATTACGATAAATTTCTACGCGCATCCGCAGAACTTGACAATTATAGGAAGCGGGCTGCGAAGGAACGGTCGGATTCTATCAAGTACGGCAATGAAAGCATCATCAAAGACATGCTGCCTATAATAGATAGTCTGGACAGGGCGCTGGAACACGCAGACAATTCGGAGGATTTTGACGCATTTATAAAGGGGCTCAAGCTTGTTCAGGAACAATTTCTCGGCTGTTTAGAGAAACACGGAGTAGAAAGAGTTCAGTCAACAGGGATGGATTTTGATCCCAATATGCATGAGGCAATGTTGCAGGTAGAAAGCAAAGAGTATGAAGATAACAAGGTTGTAGAGGAATTTGAAAAGGGATATCTTTTGAACGGGAGATTGTTAAGACCAGCCAAGGTTTCCGTTTCGAAAAGCGTTAAAAAATAGAAGAAAAATTAAAGATAAAGAGAGGATATTAAGGAGGTTTATATAAAATGGGTAAAATCATAGGTATTGATTTAGGAACAACAAATTCGTGTGTCTCCGTGATGGAAGGAGGAGATCCGGTTGTAATAACCAATCAGGAAGGGAATAGAACGACAGCATCTGTGGTCGCCTTTACCGATAGTGGAGAAAGGCTGGTGGGACAGATTGCCAAGAGACAGGCAGTAACCAACCCCGAAAATACAGTTTATGCCATAAAGAGGCTTATCGGAAGAAAATTTTCCTCCAAAGAAGTTCAGTATGACATAACCATCAGTCCTTTCAAGATTACCGAGGCTAAAAATGGAGATGCACAGGTTAGCATAAGGAATAAAGACTACAGTTCGCCGGAAATATCTTCAATGATTCTGGCGAAGATGAAACAGACTGCCGAAGATTATCTGGGTGAAACCGTTACCGATGCAGTAATCACCGTTCCTGCGTATTTCAACGACTCCCAGCGGCAGGCAACCAAGGATGCGGGGAAAGTTGCCGGACTGAACGTCCTGAGAATTATTAATGAACCGACAGCGGCGGCGCTTGCCTACGGCCTTGATAAGAAGAAGGATGAAAAGATCGCAGTATTTGATCTGGGTGGAGGAACCTTCGACATATCCATCCTGGAGCTGGGAGATGGTGTTTTTGAGGTTAAATCGACCAATGGAGACACACACCTGGGGGGAGAAGACTTTGACCAGAAGGTAATGGATTACCTGGCAGATGAATTCAAGAAAGATCAGGGTATAGATGTAAGAAATGACAAGATGGCTCTTCAGCGGATCAAGGAAGCTGCGGAAAAGGCGAAGATGGAACTTTCCACCTCGATGGAAACCGATGTTAATCTTCCCTTTATAACCGCTGACGCATCAGGTCCCAAGCATCTGAATATAAAACTTACCAGAGCCAAACTGGAGATGCTGGTGGAAGATCTGGTAGAAAAAGTGGCTGCTCCCTGTAAAACCGCCATCAAAGATGCCGGCCTTACGACAAAAGACATAGACGAGGTTATTCTGGTCGGTGGCATGACCCGAATGCCGGCAGTCCAGCAGAAGGTTAAGCAGATATTTGGAAAAGAACCGAACAAGGGAGTCAACCCCGATGAGGTTGTCGCCATAGGAGCTGCGATTCAGGCAGGAGTGCTGGCCGGTGATGTGAAAGATGTATTGCTGTTAGACGTAACTCCTCTTTCTCTGGGGATAGAGACGCTGGGCGGCGTTATGACCAGGCTTATTGAAAAGAATACTACAATCCCCACAAAGAAAAGTCAGACATTTTCCACTGCCGCGGATAATCAGCCCGCTGTGAGTATCCATGTCCTGCAGGGAGAGCGTCCCATGGCACCAGATAACAGGACCTTGGGCAGATTTGAACTGGTCGGTATTCCTCCCGCACCAAGAGGGCTTCCCCAGATAGAAGTTGCATTCGATATTGATGCTAATGGTATCGTCCATGTTTCCGCCAAGGATATGGGGACAGGAAAGGAACAGAGCATCAAAATCACTTCTTCGAGCGGCCTTTCTGAAGAGGAAATAGACAAATTGGTGAAAGAGGCTGAGTCACACACTGAGGAAGACAAAAAGAAGAAAGACTTGATTGAGGCCAGGAATCAGGCTGACTCCATGGTCTACAGTGTCGAGAAAAACATCAAAGAGTTTGGAGACAAGATAGACGCGGCGGAAAAAACGAAAATAGAAGAGGCCATTGCCAAAGTCAAAACGGCCATGGAAAGTGATGATGCCGATGCCATCAAGGCTGCCCAGGAAGAACTGACCCAGGCATCCCATAAGCTGGCCGAGGCCATGTATGCAAAAACGGCCGAAGAACAGGCGGGCGCGGAAGCAGGCACAACCGCCGGCCCGGAAGATGAGGAAGGCAAAGCGGAAGCCGAAAAGAAAGATGATGATGTCGTGGATGCGGATTTTGAAGAGGTCAAGTAAAGACAGCTATCAGCGGTCAGCAATCAGTCGTCAGTTTTAAGAATGATGTGCCCGTAAGGGGGTAGCTTCCCTTTCGGGCATTTTTATGTTAATTCGAATATAAAACAAACTTGCAATAGGAAAGATTATTTAAATGGCAACCCGCATTCCCAAAATTACCACTCTTTCGATTCTACTTCTCTTAATTTGCGTTCTCTCTCTTGCCGCCATTCTGCTGAAACCATCTTTATCACATACAATCGGTCAGACTTCAGACTGCCGTGCAACGCTTCTTAAAAACAAAGACTATTTTCCGACCCTGGTGAAGACAATAGATAATGCCAGGAAAGAAATCGTCATGTCCTTTTTCTTGTTCAAGACAAATGGTTACAGGAGCAATTATCCTGATAGGCTCGTTAACCATCTGATTCGGGCAACTGAAAGAGGGGTTAAGGTGAAGATTCTCCTTGAAATAGGGAAAGATTCAAACTCACAGATAAACAAAAATAATATAGAAACGGCAAAAAGGTTGAAAAAAGGGGGGATAGATGTATATTTTGATTCCCTACATACTAAAACCCATACAAAGGTGGTTGTAATTGACAGAAGGTATACCTTTTTGGGGAGCCATAATCTGACCAGTTCTGCATTGAAATACAATAACGAACTCTCTATTTTAATAGATTCTACGAAGGTGGCCAGGGAGACACTCAGTTATATCAATTCGCTGCGAAGATAGAAAAAACTGGCATAAGATTAAAGGTGAAACGGTAGCACAAATGAGGAAAAGTTCGATTTTGACAAAATGGTTTAAAATATCAGCGTTTTTTTGCTTAATTCTTACTCTGTTCGTGGCGGGGTGTGCCAGGATACCTGTGGTTGAAAGGGAAAAAATATTAGCACCACATGAGATTCCTCAAGAATTTCGTTCTACATTCAACAATGCTGAAATGGCTCTTCGTGAAGGGTGGCTGGATGAAGCAGTAAATCTTTACGAAGATATTCTGAAACAGCATCCTCTGGAAAATTTGGCAGCATGGTCTCATTTTAGAATAGGTGAAATATACATTATTAAAGGAGATTTTGAGGAAGCGGTTAAATTTTTCGATGCAATAGTCGAGAAATTTCCCGACAGTCCACTCTATAATGAGGCCCGCTATCAACTCGCCTACTGTTATTTTGAGCTGGAAAGGTATGGAAATTCGCAGAAAATCGCGGAAAGGCTTCTGCAGGAAGAGATTTCCTCCTATTGGCAATCTCGGACACTGACGCTTGTCGGTGACAATTGTATGGAACAAGAAAATCCCTGTGATGCCTTTATATATTATATGAAGGCGCTCAAAAAACGACCTGATGAAAAACTTAGTGGTAATATAAAAAATAAAGTCGTGGAAATTATCAATGAGATGCTTTCTGTGGAGGAGCTTGAGGAAATATGCCAAACTTACTGGTATGGATTCCCCTCCGGTTACATCCTCTATGCCCTGGCCAAGTATAACTATCAACACCACGACATCAAAAAAGCGGAGAAAAATATCAGTAAATTCCTCTTTTATCACGGAGGCCATCCATACTATGAAGAAGCTAAAGAGTTTCGTCAAAAGTTAAAAGAGATGGAGCTTACAGATCAATATGCCATAGGTTGCATTCTGCCTCTTACCGGAAGATATGCCCGCTATGGAAACAAAGCGTTAGAAGCTATTATTCTTGCTACCGGAATCTTCGATCCCGAGACAAAAAGCCCGATAAAACTTATTATTGAAGACTCGAAAAGTGATCCACTGGCAGCAAGAGAGGCAGTGATCAAATTAGCCACTCAAGATAAGGTAATCGGCATCTTAGGTCCCCTTGGCAGCACAGCTGCTCTTGAAGCTGCTATAGAGGCTCAGAAGCTTAACGTTCCGATACTAACCCTGACCCAGTATGAGGGAATAACCAACCTTGGTGATTACATCTTTCGGGACTTCCTGACCAGTGAGATGCAAGTCAGAGCCTTGGTAAAGTATTCTATGCAGAACCTCGGAATGACCAGATTTGCCATACTTTACCCAACAGACAATTATGGTATTGAGATGATGAACCTGTTTTGGGATGAGGTGCTGTGCTGGGGGGGAGAGATCAAGGGAGTGATGTCCTATAACAACAAACAGACAGATTTCGGCAAAGAGATCAAGGCATTAGCCGGTCTCGATTCCATAGAGAATGACAAAAAATCAAAAGAAAAACCAAAGCCCATAATCGATTTCGATGCCCTTTTTATACCCGATTCATATTCGAGAATAAAAATGATAGTTCCGCAACTGGCCTTCTATGATGTAACAGGGATTCAGCTGCTTGGAACCAGTGGCTGGAATTCACCCGAACTTCTCGAGGGAGACACTAAACACCTCGAAGGAGCCATTTTTGTCGATGGTTTTTTCCAGGACAGTTTTTCTCCGGCTGTCAGAATTTTCATCGATGATTTTTATGTTGCCTACGGCAGGGAACCTGATGATTTGGAAGCCCTGACATACGATGCAGCCAGCATACTGGTAAACATCATAAATGAAAATCGCGCCGAGGTAAGAGACGATTTAAAAGACAGTCTTTTTGAATTAAAAGATTATCCTGGAATTACAGGAAATACCTCCTTTTCAGAAACAGGAGATGCAATAAAATCTCTCTTTGTTCTCATGGTAAAAAGGGGAGAAATTGTGCAGATCAATTAAGTAAAGTCACTTCAGGTTTTTTAAATAAGAAACGCAACTATGTCACCATCAACACTGAGTATGCCATCCCCCGAACACCTACCTGTAAGCTTCTCGCATGTGATTAATTCTTAAAATAAGAACCTTATCTTCAGAAAATGAAGTATATTATGATAGAAAACTATGAATGCCAATAACAGAACAGGCTTCTTACTTCATGTACC
Organism: Pseudomonadota bacterium; assembly: GCA_030596145.1. Lineage (GTDB taxonomy): Bacteria > Desulfobacterota > Syntrophia > Syntrophales > JADFWA01 > JADFWA01. Next base: position 6,028 of record JAUVKS010000111.1, read on the forward strand.
TAAAACAACCCTGTTTTTTGTCTTGACTATGGGGATAGGCTTACTATAGTTAAAAGAAAGTGTCCTGGAAAATCAAGCCTGCGGATAGAGGGAAGTCAGACATGGAAAATGTGATCACCCAGATCGTGGAGATCGAAAAGCAGTGCGCTGAGGAAGTTGAAAAGGCCGAGCAGGAATACAGGAAGAAGATCGAGGTGTACAAGAACACCATTGAAGAAAAAAAATCAAGAGAATTTGCCCTCATCGTAACCGAAGGCAATGAAAGATTGGCGCAGGCGCTTGAGCAGGCGAAAAAGCAAACAGAGGCCGAATTCTTAGCTTCAACCAAGGATACCGAAAAGCTTTATCAGGATCAGGTGCTCAATGAGGAAATAAAGGGAAAGATCGTCTCCATCCTTCTTGCGATCTGAGGGACCATGAGATACTACGCAGATAAAGACAATCTTCATGCCAGGATATATGCCATGAGAGGTCGTTTCCTCTCGCTCAAGGATTATGACTCAATTGTCAGTGATCAAGAGGTTTTTTTCGACAGACTCTCTGGCACGCACGATCACGTCGAGG
>JAUVKS010000100.1 GCA_030596145.1 Pseudomonadota bacterium
GATGGGATTACCGCCATTTCTAAAGATCTGGATATAATAAAAGAGAGAAAATGGCCTACCATATTGACTCCTCACCTGGGTGAAATGTCAAGAATTACAAAAATGAGTGTAAGCGAAATTAATAAAAATAAAATAGATATACTGCAGAGTACCGCAAAGGAGTTGAATTCAATTATTGTTTTGAAGGGAGCCCACTCACTGACAGGTTATCCCGATGAGAAGGTCTATATCAATATGAGCGGAAACCCCGGTATGGCTTCAGCAGGATCGGGGGATGTTCTCACGGGAACCATTGCCGCCATGTTTGGTCTTGGTTTGTCCATCGAGGATGCGGTAAGAAAAGGTGTATTTATACATGGTTTTTCCGGTGACCTGGCAGCGGAAGATATAGGTGAAGATGGAATAACAGCCCAGGATATACTCGATTATCTGCCTCTTGCCGTTAAAATTGACAGGGAAGGTCTTGACGAAGACTTGAGGGACGCTTACGAAGGCGCTCGTATTATATAATAGGAGGAAAGAAATGAAGGCATGGATTCTTGAAAAACAGGCAAAGATTGAAGAAAAACCCTTGAGATTAGCGGAAGTTCTTACACCTCACGCAAAAGACGGTGAGATAAGAATAAAAATCCTCGTTTGTGGTGTATGCAGAACGGACATCCATATCGCAGAAGGAGACCTCCCTTTAAGAAAATCACCTTTGATTTTAGGGCATGAGATTGTAGGGATTGTTGACGAAGTGGGCAAAGATGTAAAAAATTTCAAAGTCGGCGACAAGGCAGGCGTGAGCTGGCTAAACGGTACCTGTGGAAAATGTAAGTACTGCCTGTCCAACAGGGAAAACTATTGTCCTGATATCAAATCTACAGGATGGGATGAAGACGGCGGATACGCAGAATATATAACGATTTCAGAAGATACGGCCCTACTCTTAAGTGCTTCCGGGTTAGAACCCGCCGACATTGCACCTCTTCTGTGTCCTGGTATAGCTGGATATGCGGCATTCAAACTTACAGATGCTCAGAAGGGCAGCAGACTGGGTCTTTATGGATTCGGCCCGACAGCTTTTTGTGTCCTTAAGGTAGCAAAATCGATGGGTATAGAGGTGTATGTAGGTACCAGATCCCCGAAGAACATGGAAGATGCTATAAACGCGGGGGCAGACTGGGCCGCTGACACATCAAAGAAACAGATGCCCTGTAAACTCGATTCGGCAATTGTCTTTCCTCCCGCGGGCAACCTGGTCGAACCTGCCCTTTCTCAGGTGGAAAATGGAGGGAAAGTGGTTCTGGCACCTGTAAGTTCATCACCTATTGTTATTGAAAATTACAGCGAAAATCTGTGGGGACGTACCATAGAAACCCTCTATAACGTGAAAAAATCTGAGGCTGATGAATTTCTTGAAATTGCTGACAGACTGCAGATAATACCGGAAAGGGGGGTCTTTCCCTTTGAAGAATTGCAGGATGTCCTCATCGCGGTCAGACACGGGAAAGCAAAGGTAGCTAACTCTGTTATAGAAATTTCCGCTGGCTGATTACACATAAATCTTTCTGGAACATTGGAACACATGGCAGTTTAACCTGTTAAGTTTTCCTGAAGGCAACTCTGTTTAACAGGGCAGGACTATTCCATGGCATGTAGTATGTCCTTGCTTTCATCATGTCGCTTCATATACTGCGTTTGCGCTGGTAGCGTGATAAATCCTCACAATCTCGCCTTCTTTCAGAAATTCGGGAAACAGCTCGGCATCCTCATGGTTTACAATAAAGCCCAACGTGCCGGCTTCCTGAAAGTCAGCCTTTCGGTCAAGCCAGGCCTCGTAGAAATACGGCACATAAATCTTTTCGCCTTCGTACTTTCCAGGAGACTCAATGATACCGGCTGGGTTAACTTTATAGGTTTCTTCTAATTGTTGTCTTTTATTCATCCCCCTGCTCCAATTTCTTCGTAAATTTCTCCTATGTAATGTATCCTGAAGATTTTACCAGTTCTTACTTTGTCTCTATTATTCTGCTGTAAGTGTTCTCAAATTCCTGAAAAATTGACAAACTCAAGGGATTTTCTGATATACTAAAACATGACATTTTAAACAAGTTGAAAATACGCAGTACTCGCATTCCCTGCAGCAAGTTTTCGGAGCTTCAATTTTTGATCGGAGAGACCAAACACAATGTGGTCTCGGAAAAGGGGTCGGATTAGTGCAGGAAATAGAAGAATATCCTTACTCGCTAAAATCTGCATTACAACAGAACAGGTTTGAAAATATAGTCGATTCCAATATGTTTTCTGCGTATATACCACGCGAACTTCCTGTACCAAGAATTGACGATCCTCGCAAGTCTCAAGTTTTCAAACGCGGGATTGCACGACATTCGGGGTACGTAAGTTCCGCGCAAATAAACCAAATCTTCACCTACACAGGATTTATCAAACGAACTGACAACAGGGAATATAGAGAATATCTTCCTGTGCTGTTTCGAGAATTAAACCGATTTCTCAGCGTGTTGGAGGAAATTGTTTTTACACTTGATGTGACAATACCCAGAGAAATCTATGCAGAGCAAAAGAAAGGAATAGAGAACTTCCTTGCTTCCTACCATGGACGGTCACGTCATGGAATGGAATGGATTGAAGAGATTTGGAAACGCCAGAAGATTTATCTTGAAAATATCGATATGTTGATGGAAACCCTGAAAGTTCGCGGACGGGTCTTTGACTTTAGTGAAAACCCTTTATACGAAGCAATTGTAACATCTTGTAAAGATCTTTTCAATGATGTCAATTCAGAATATCCTTCAGATACTGATTTCGGCCTTGTGGCAAATTGTTGTTTAAAGGCCGCACATGACAATAAACCAAAAACTATATGGTCTGGAGATGCACATATTCTTATGATATTGAGAATTCTTTACGGTAAAACTGACCTTAAAAAAGAGTTTCCCCAAATCTATCTACGCACCGGTTATTACCCTCTCCATTATGCCCAGTCATTTCCCTGATAAGAAATAGCCGATTAAGGTGTTCTTGCCAGTATCCGAACTCCACGAGAATTAACGATATTTACCACGAACCATCGTCCCCCGGCACACCGGAGGTAGTTTTGTGCTAAAGAATAAAAAAATGGCAGAACTCTGATTTAAAATGTGGTAACAGTTCGTAGTGAACCTTTTGGATTGACTTAGAGTAGGGGAAAGGAAATTAGATCTATGGACCAACCCAATTCATCTCTCCCGTCTGATTTCATCAGGGATATTATTAAGGATGATTTGAGAACCAACAAGCATCAAGGGCGTGTGGTCACCCGATTTCCGCCCGAACCGAATGGATACCTCCATATCGGACATGCCAAGTCCGTCTGCCTTAATTTTGGTATTGCCGACCAATATGGAGCTACCTGTAATTTGCGTCTGGATGACACGGATCCAACCGGGGAGAGCATGGAATATGTGGATTCAATCATTCGAGACATAAAATGGCTGGGGTTCGACTGGGAGGATCGTTTATATTATGCCTCTGATTACTATGAGAAACTGTACCAGTATGCCTTGCAGTTGATCAAAGAGGGCAAGGCTTTCGTATGCGACTTGAGTCCGGATGAGATTCGAGAGTACCGGGGATCCTTCACCGAACAGGGCACAGAAAGCCCATACCGCAACAGATCAGTGGAAAAAAACCTGGATTTGTTCCAACGCATGCGGGCCGGAGAGTTTGAGGAGGGAGCCCATGTACTTCGGGCCAAAATTGATATGACGTCTCCCAATGTCATCATGCGAGACCCGGTCATTTACCGAATTAAAAAAGAGAATCACTATCGAACCGGCAATCAGTGGTGCATCTATCCGATGTACGATTTCACCCATTGTCTTTCTGACTCCATCGAGAGGATTACCCATTCGATTTGCACCCTGGAGTTTGAAAACAATAGGCCTCTTTATGATTGGTTTCTGGACGAGTTGAAAGTGGAATATCATCCGCAGCAGATTGAGTTCGCCCGTCTCAACATCAGTTTCACTGTTATAAGCAAACGTTTGCTTATCGAATTAGTGGAGAAAGGGGTTGTCAGCGGATGGGATGATCCGCGGATGCCTACCCTGGCGGGTATGCGGAGACGGGGGTTTACCCCCGAAGCGATACGAGATTTTTGTGAACGTATCGGAGTAGCCAGGAATGATAGTCTTATCGATATGGCTTTACTTGAGAATTGTGTTCGGGAGGACCTTAATGAAAGGGCACCGCGCGTTATGGCTGTGCTCCGTCCCCTCCGTGTGATTATTGATAACTACCCGGAAGACCGGGTGGAGGAATTCGATTGTCCTTATCATCCCCAGAAACCAGAAATGGGATCCCGGAAAGTGCCTTTCTCCCGGGTACTGTATATAGAGCAAGATGATTTCATGGAAGATCCGCCCAAAAAGTTTTTCCGGCTGGCTGTTGGCAGAGAAGTACGTCTCCGCTATGGGTACTTTATAAAGTGCGTGAACGTCGTTAAGGATCCGGATACAGGAAAAGTGGTCGAAGTGCACTGCACCTATGACCCGGAAACGCGAAGCGGGTTTGCCCCCGATGGCCGGAAGGTCAAGGCAACCATCCACTGGGTATCGGCGGCCCATTCCCTCCAGGCTGAAGTGCGCCTTTACGACCGTCTTTTTCGCGTTGCCAATCCCCTGGAGGAAGAAGCTGATTTTACGGAGTATCTGAATCCCGAATCGTTAGAAACTCTCAGGGCATGTCGGTTGGAGCCGAGCGTGTCGGATGCGGCACCTGGAAGTCGGTTCCAGTTTGAGAGGCTTGGCTATTTCTGTGTGGATACCGTTGATTCTTCCGATAAAGCACTGGTATTCAACCGAACCGTAACATTGCGGGATTCCTGGGCTAAGATCGTGAACAAAGGGAATAAATAAACGGTAGGCAGATTGTTAGGAAACTGAATAAGGCGTTAGGATGTGAACGAAGTGATGCCACATAGCAGATAGCTGAACTTTGAAAATAGACTATGGAGTTATGGTATTGATTTCCTGGATGCGATTTATGGGAATTAATAAAGATGAGTCAAGAGCGGACTTGACCCCCATTTTGACTCTTCGTGACCTCCGCCCCTGTCTGGATGCCGACCTACTTCCAACATCTCCGAGAAGCCTGTAGTAATCCCGGCTCAGGTCGTCGTAGGTAACGGTCTTCGGCACAACGATCCTCCCCCCACTGATCATATGCATCACAGGCGCAAGGATACGAGCGTCCTTGTGAATGCAGTGGTTAGAATACTATTTCACATTGTCTGTATCAAAATATCAGCAATTCTGTGCCCTTCATGTGTGATAAAGTACACTTCACCTTTCATTGCTCTGTCCTGCAGAAGACCATGACCTTCAAGTTCTTCAACTGCTGCTTCCCAAGCTGCCTCAGATCGCGGGTTATCTTGCTCGGCGAATTGTTTTTCGTTAGTCTGTACAGTAGTCCCGCCAAAAGTGTGTAATCTCATTACTACGCCACTTGTATCTTGAGATGCTTCAACAATTAAGGTTTTTGCTTCCTCTGAGAGGGCTGGTATTTCTGGATGAGAAAAATGGTCATCCTCGATTATCACTTCAGCTTGGTGATCGGTTTCGTTGTCACCGTATTCAGATATTTTCTTTTGTATGTATTCGTTCTGGTTGAGAGTTATTGCCAGTTGACGCATGAGCTTTTCCTTAAATTCACTTAAGCTGTCATAAGTCTCTACCAGCCCTTCAGAACGACACTTTTCCTTAAATGCCTTGACCTGATTATATTGGTTTGGATCGATACTGTCCGGATGTGCCGGTGCAGTCGAAAAATAAAGCATTGCAGGCTTTCCCGAAGAAAGATGTTTTTCAATTTCCTCTACTGTGCCACTGACAGACTCACCTGTTGGAGTTCCTATTCGTGTCCAAAAAACACCAATAAGTAGGTCTGAGCTCTCAAGAATTTGCTTGTTTATGATTGCTTGAGGGCGATTCCCCATTAGAGGTGCAGAATGAGTTTCCCAACCGACTGGCATTAAAACTATATGTTTATCGAACGAATGTATATAATTCCATTCCCGTAATATTTCCTTAATGATCTGCCGCTCCTTAGCAACATCTCCGGGAGAGGCTAACATCACTTGAAAGACTATTGCTTGATAAGGCACTAGTTCATTCTCCAAAAAGCTAATTTTGATTCTAACGAATTAATCAGCGGCCTGATCCTTTGGGTCCGCTGAATTTACAGGTTAGAATTCATCTATAAAAATCTAAGTCTAATCTTTCAAAAGCACCTGCAGCATCTATTTCTAATTCAGAGACAACCCTTATAAAACAATCTGGGCATAGACTCGAAAAGTATGTACTTTGATTTATCCCAGATTTTATGAATTTTATACGTAAATCTCGATCATATATATCCATATAGTCGCTGAGATAATTTAGCTCCCATGGATAATGGTATTTGAAGTATTCTTTACCTTTGCATAAAACACATATGCCACGGCCGATTATATGGTGGAATCCATCATAGTCACCTTTTTGAATCAGTTCTAATATTTTTTCTTTTTTATCCTCATTAGCACGACAATGCTGTTTAAATTCATTTTGACGGTCTAAAAACACTTGTCCTTGTGTAGGGCATGTTTCCCCATCAAGTTTACATTTCCAAATATCTAGAGGGAGCAAAACATACCCTTCAGGGCAGTTCACAACATTCTGCCCTCTTTTCCAACGAGAGAGGTATTTATCAGCCTCGTTCTTAATAAAATGTGCTAATTCCTTATTGATTTCTATTAGAGCTTTTTCTTTTGAGATTGACTCAACCTGAACTTTAGCTGATGCACATATCGCTTTCCATTTACATTTTTCATCAAGATAGATTTTGATTAAAAATTTGGATTTCATTTCAAAATTCTATCGCCGCTGTTGAGCCGCGAGCCTCGCAGGGATGAGAGCGCGATAGCGATCTCATCCTGAGAAGCGCAGTCGGCTCCAAGGCCCTTGATAGGCGGAGCGTAAGCGAAGCACTGTCAAGGGCCTTGGAGCGAAGCTTAACAGCGGCGATAGGCGCGGCCGCTTGCGGTCGC
>JAUVKS010000159.1 GCA_030596145.1 Pseudomonadota bacterium
AAGGGATAGCTTATTGTAAAATATGAACATACCGAACTTCTTGTCCCTGATGAGGATATTCCTTGTCCCGGTTCTTGTCATATTCTTAATTCAGGGTTCATTTCTTAATGCATTTATTGTTTTTATCGTTGCGGGTATTACAGATGCCCTTGATGGTTTTTTGGCGAGGATATTGAACCAAAAGACGGTTTTGGGTGCATATCTGGATCCACTGGCCGATAAAGCTTTGCTTATAAGCACTTTTGTGACTTTATCAATTCTTGGAATAATCCCTGCCTGGCTCACCGTAATTGTCGTAAGCAGGGATTTTGTTATACTGCTGGGTGTTTCTGTGCTTTTTTTTTATGTCTGTTTCCTTTGAAGTCCGTCCTACCTTTGTGAGCAAGGTAACCACGGTACTTCAACTTCTGACGGTTTTTTTGGCTCTTGGGTTAAGATGTTTGACGGAGGATTTTAGTTGTCAGTTGATTGAAATGGTCTATTGGGTTACGGCTTTGGTTACCGTTATTTCCGGATTGAATTATGTAGCAAAAGGGGTGAAATTTATAAATAGTGTCGAGTGATCAACGTGATATTTGTCTTGACATAAAAAGGTTTTATTGTTAGGCAGTGGCAGATTTAGATATAGGCACGTAGCTCAGGGGGAGAGCATCACCTTGACGCGGTGGGGGTCCAGGGTTCAAATCCCTGCGTGCCTACCATTTTTAGCGGGCAACTGGTTGAGACGGGTTAAGAGGGCATCGGCAAATATATAACCGGCGATGCCCTCTCTTTAATAAGTGCCCATCCAGAAATGGTCTTTTTGCCCAATTTCTATGTCAGGCTCAAATTTTAATCCTCGAAATACTCCGTGCATTCCTGCGGTTAAAATTTTCGCCTTTCTTGAACTTGAACAAAGATCCTCATTTCTGGATGGACACTAATAAAGGTTAAGATTACGCTTAAAGTGTATTTTTGCAATTAGGTACTATGTTATGAAGGAAGTAAAAATAAGCTTACCTGATGGTTCTGTAGTATCACAGCCGGAAGGAATAACTGTTAGAGAAATAATCGTGTCATGGAAGGAAGAGCTTCTGACTTTTGCGGTGGCGGCAAAGATTAATGATGAGCTTGTGGATTTAAGCTTTTCTGTAAAGAAAGATTCTTCCATGGAAGTTGTTGATGTCAACTCGGAAGAGGGCTTGGGAATACTCAGACACAGCATTTCTCATGTGATGGCTGAGGCTGTACAGGACATCTTTGAAGGTGTTAAAGTTACCATAGGCCCTGCCATCTCCGATGGCTTTTACTATGATTTTAAATACGATGAATCCTTTACCCCTGAAGACCTCGGCAAAATTGAGAAAAAGATGGAAGAGATCATATCTGCCGACGAGCCTTTTACATGCAGAGAGGTCTCGATGGAGGAAGCCATTTCTCTATTCGAAGAGAAGAGTGAATCATACAAGGTTGAGCTGTTGAATGATATGCCGGAGGATGTGGTAAGTGTTAGTCTTTACAGTCAGAGGGAATTTACGGACCTGTGCCGTGGGCCGCATATTCCTTCAACAGGTATGATTAAGGCATTCAAACTCACTAGTGTTGCGGGTGCTTACTGGCGTGGAGACGAGAATAACGAGATGCTGCAGCGCATTTATGGTACAGGCTTCGCGACGAATGAGGAACTTGAGGAGTATCTTTTAACGGTTGAAGAAGCGAAAAAGAGGGATCACAGGAAACTGGGGAGGGAGCTTGACCTTTTCCAGGTGAATGAAGAGGTTGGGCCTGGCCTGATAATATTTCATCCAAAAGGGACCATATTGAGGATGATTATTGAGGATTGGGAGAAGAAAGAACACCTGAAACGCGGTTATGAAATCGTTATGGGACCTCAGATATTGAAGGGTGATCTCTGGAAGAAATCGGGGCATTTTGACCATTACCGAGAAAACATGTATTTTACCGAGGTTGAGGGCCAGACATACGGTATAAAACCGATGAACTGCCTTGCCCACATGTTGATATATAATTCTAAGATAAGAAGCTACAGAGATTTGCCAATCAGATATTTTGAACTCGGTACCGTCCACAGACATGAGAAAACAGGCGTTCTTCACGGTCTGATAAGAGTCCGCCAGTTTACGCAGGATGATGCCCATATATTGTGTACGCCACAGCAGCTTAATTCCGAAATCAAGGCAATTGCCGATTTTGTTAGCTATACGATGGGTGTTTTTGGTTTTGAATATGAGGTTGAACTCAGCACAAGACCGGATAAGTCGATAGGTTCCGATGAGGATTGGGAGCTTGCGACTTCCGCACTGGAAGGAGCGCTTAAAGACAAAAATATCCCGTATGATATTAATGAAGGTGACGGGGCTTTTTACGGGCCGAAGATAGACTTCAAACTTAAGGATGCGCTGAAAAGAAGCTGGCAATGCGCGACAATACAGTGTGATTTTACCCTGCCTGAGAGATTTGACCTTAGCTATATCGGGTCTGATGGAGAAAAGCATAGGCCCGTTATGCTGCACAGGGTTATTCTGGGTTCAATAGAAAGGTTTATCGGGGTATTGATTGAACACTATGCCGGGGCATTTCCTGTATGGTTGTCGCCGGTGCAGGCGGTTTTGCTTACGGTGACGGATAAGCAGATACCTTATGGCGAAGAAGTTTATAATCAACTTATCGATGCGGGAATCCGAGTGGAAAGGGATTTCAGGAACGAAAAATTAGGGTACAAGATAAGGGAATCCCAGATGCAAAAAACCCCCTATATGCTTGTGATCGGTGATAGGGAGGTCGACTCTAAAACTGTTTCTCCCAGACAGAGGGACGGAAAGAATCTTGACTCCATGAGCATAAAAGATTTTATTTCCCTGGTTAAAGAAAAGTGTAGTAAGTATGAATAAAGAGTGCCTAAAATGCCTAAAGTTAAAATGCTATCACCAACTTTAGATCACTTTAGACACTTTAAACTTTAGTCACTCGATTTTCAGGAGGTAACCCATAGCTAAGAATTTGAGAAAAAACCGCGGAATCAGGTCTGATACTGTAAGGGTCATTGATTCTGATGGGAATCAATTGGGAATATTATCTTTCGTTGATGCCCTGTCGGAGGCTGAAAAAAAAGGTCTTGATCTGGTGGAAGTGGCTCCTAATTCAACACCACCTGTATGCCGGATTATGGATTATGGAAAGTATAGGTATCAGCAGAGTAAAAAGCTCCAGGTAGCGAAGAAAGGCGCAGCCACAATTCAGGTAAAAGAGATCAGGATGAGACCGAAGATTGAGGAACATGATTTTCAGTTTAAGCTTCGTCATATAAAAAAGTTTCTTGATCAGAATAACAAAGTGAAGATAACCATGCTATTTCGAGGAAGAGAAATAATGTATGCTGATATCGGAAGGAAAATCATGAATGAGATAAAGGATGAGTTGGAAGATATGTGCGTTATTGATCAGTTTCCAAGACTTGAGGGGAGAAATATGGTGATGATTGTATCGCCGAAAAAATAAAAATCTGTAGCGGATGAAAAAGCTTGACAGGTAACACTTATACTTCAAAAAGCAGGAGTAGTTTAATGCCAAAGATAAAGACACACAGAGGAGCGGCTAAAAGATTTAGCCTGACGGGAACCGGAAAGGTAAAGAGGAACAAAGCCTTTGCCAGTCATATTCTTACTAAAAAAACGTCTAAAAGGAAAAGGAACTTGAGAAAGTCTACCATTATGGATAAGACCAATGTAGCCGGGATTAAAAAGTTAATTCCTTACGCATAATCTTCGCCTTTTAGATTCAATATTGCAAATGGCGAAAGAGGGAGGCGAATCCCCTTTTTTCTTTTGTTTTATTGGGCTCAAATTATGTTTTTAGAACTGAATTAAAAGTTAGGAGTGATATTTAGAAATGCCGAGAGTAAAAAAAAGTGTAAGCAGCAGGAAAAGAAGAAAAAAGATCATTAAGCTGGCAAAGGGATATTTCGGGGCGCGGAGTAGATTATACAGAACTGCGACAGAAGCTGTTGACCGGGCTATGAGGTATGCCTATAGAGATAGAAAGGCGAGGAAGAGAGATTTTAGAAAGCTGTGGATAGTAAGGATAAATGCAGCTGCCCGCATGAATAACGTTTCATACAGCAGGTTAATCAATGGCATGAAGAAGGCCGGAGTGGAGATAGACAGGAAAATTCTTGCCGAGCTCGCGGTTAACGATCCACGGGGATTTTCAGAAATTGTCAGCGTTGCGACAGGTGAACAGGCGACATGAGAAAAACCCTTGTGGAGCTTCAGAGAAAAGCGGAGGCCGAGGTGGATTCTGCAAGGAGCAAAGATGAACTCCTTGCAATACGAACAAAATATTTAGGAAGGAAGGGGCTTCTTACTTCACGTTTTCGTAAAATAGGAAATGCCGCACCCGACGAGAGGCCGCTTCTTGGAAAACTTGGAAACGAGATAAAAGAAGCTCTTTCCGTAAATATAGAAAATGCCTTGGAAGAGCTTGCTTCCCGGGGGAAATATGAAGCTCTCCTGAAGGAGAAGATTGATGTAACCCTTCCCGGTAGGGGAGTGAGACATGGAAGATTTCATCCTATAAGCCAGGTGTCTCAAGAAATATGTGAGATTTTTTTAGGGCTCGGGTTTTCCGTGGCAAGGGGTCCGGAGGTGGAGCTGGACTACTATAATTTTGAAGCTCTCAACATTCCAAAAGATCATCCCGCCAGGGATATGCAAGACACGTTTTATGTAGAGGATAATATTGTCCTTCGCACCCATACATCTCCCGTTCAAATCAGGATCATGGAAAAGCAGAGACCTCCCGTCAGGATTGTGTCGCCGGGAAAGGTTTACCGGCATGATTCAGACATATCCCACACCCCTATGTTTCATCAGATTGAGGGCCTTTGGGTCGATAAAGGCATTACCTTTAGCGATCTTAAGGGTGTCCTGACATACTTTCTGCGACAGATATTTGGTGAAGACACTACCCT
>JAUVKS010000142.1 GCA_030596145.1 Pseudomonadota bacterium
ATGACAGACTTTTTGCGAATGCATAAAACTTTAAGCTTTGAAAAAAATTTGGAGGCCGATATGGGAGTAGAGTTTGAAAAAGACGGACACATAGCAAAGGTGGGTTTGAACATACCCGAAACGTTGAATGCCTTGGGACCTGACATTCTCTATGAATTATACAAAATCTGGGAAGAGAGTCAGGAAGACGACAATGTCAGGGTCGTAATACTTTATTCGGCTTTGCCTAATATATTCTGTTCCGGTATGGATCTTAACACGGCAATACCTGTTCTGACAGCTGCCCGGAAGCCGGAAACGGAAGGTGAAGAATGGCTAATCTCTGATGACAACGCAGTTGGAAAGGCCATGCTCAAATACAAAACTCTGGACAGACCTGTTATAGCGGCCATAAACGGTTATTGCCTCACCGGCGGATTTGAAATGTCCATGGGTTGTGAACTCAGAGTCGCATCCGAAGATGCTGTCTTTCAGATGCGTGAAACCACTCTTGGCATCATGCCTATAGGCGGTTCAAATGTTTTCCTTCCCATGCAGATCGGTAGCACGCGGGCATTGGAAATACTCCTTACGGGCAATAATTTTCCCGCTTCCACACTTTATGAGTGGGGATTCTTAAACCGGGTCGTGCCAAAGAAAAAGCTGATGGATGAATCGATGTCGCTGGCAGAAAGAATTGCAAGCAACGGGCCCTTCTCCGTAAGGAGTATGGTAAAACTCTCCCGACAGATAAAGGAATTGTCCCTTGAAGAGGCAATGAAAAAGGAAATAGAAATCGGGTTCCCCGTTTTCATGAGTGAGCAGGCACGGGAAGGTGTACTATCCCAGAAAGAAAAGAGAAAACCTGATTTCAAATAAAATATTCACAAAAAATGCTCGAGACCCATTCATCCCCATTAAGTCGTTTTTTATCAAGATCATGTTGACAGGAGACAAAAAATGTATGTAATCTTCTTCCTCCAAATCATAAAGTGTGAAAAATGGGGGAGATGAATGAAAGCGGGTTTTGTTCAATTTGAACCTTTATTTGGCGAAGTTGACAAGAATTTAAAAAGGGTCGAAGCCCTGATTGAGAAGGCAGACGCCGATCTTCTGGTTCTTCCGGAGCTTTTCAATACAGGTTATCTCTTTACTTCAAAACATGAAGTCATCGATCTTTCCGAGGAGGTGCCGGAAGGGAAGACGACACAAATGCTATGCAGGATGGCCAGGGAAAAGAATCTATGTCTCGTCGGTGGTCTTGCTGAGAGAAGCGGGAACAAGTTTTTTAATTCGGCCGTTCTTGTTTCCCCTGAAGGTTATGTGAGTACTTACAGAAAGGTACATTTGTTCTTTGAGGAAACCCTCTGGTTTGATCCGGGTGACAAGGGGTTTGAGGTCTACGATATAGGAGAGTGCAGACTGGGGATTATGATCTGCTTTGACTGGATTTTTCCGGAGTCAATGCGTGTCCTGTCCCTGAAGGGGGCTGATATCATCTGCCACAGCTCCAATCTGGTTCTTCCTTTCTGTCAGGATGCCATGATAACGAGATGTCTGGAAAATCGTGTCTTTGCCGTGACTGCCAACAGGACAGGGACGGAAAAAAGAAAAGATAAATCTCTTCATTACACCGGCAAAAGCCAGATAGTCGCTTCCAACGCGGATCTGTTATATCGGGCCGGTGGCGATACTGAAGAGATCGGAATCGCCGATATTGATGTTGAGGCGGCCAGAAATAAAAAGCTCAACGACTACAACGATCTTTTTAAAGATAGAAGACCGGAGTTTTACGATGATCTGGTAAAGACTGTTTCGGCTAAAGGTGAAAGGCGAATGGCGAAGGGTTAAAGGTGAAGGGCAAAAGGGGAAACCTTTACCCTTTCGCCCAATTTTTTCTACGGTTCATGAAAAATGGGTGCATCCAGTTCTTTAAAGGCGAAATTATGAAATATGTTGTAGCCATTGTAGTCAAGAACCCTTAAGTCATCTGTTTGGTGGAGATCTTCCGTAATGAGTTGGAAGACTTCACCATACTTTTCTTTGACCATATCCATGGGGAGTTCAAAGGCAATGAATTTTTTTATGCCTTTGGTAGCTAATTTCTCTACAAATGGGGGAGAGGTCAGAGAACCATATGAGGTTAAGATGAGGATAGGGCCTGTTCCGGTAAAAATAACGCCTGCTTTCATTTTACCACCTCCTTGTCATTTTGGTTTTTGATTACGTTTCCTTCCAAAGAATCTTAGCTCTACGTCTATGTGTATTTATAGATTATGTAGTTTGAAAAGTCAATGCAAAAGGTGAGTAAGCAATCAGCCATCCGTCATCACCAGTAAGGTTAAACTCTCAATTCAGGCCTGCGTCACTTTTTCTCTTGAAAAGGGGGTTTCTTTCGGGTATATCAACAAAAAAATGGGCGGTTAACTCAGTGGGAGAGTGCTACCTTCACACGGTAGAAGTCACTGGTTCAAATCCAGTACCGCCTACCATGAAATGAGAGGGATTACGGAGGTTGCTGTAATCCCTTTCCCCATTTACCATTTTGCTGCCATTTCACTCAGAAAGCCATTTTTATAGTTTGATAGGTTTACAAAGGTGCTAATTGTGATTACTTTCTCGTTGACACGTAAGAGTCATTTTCTTATACTTCTTCAGTAAGAAAGAGTGAAAAAACAAATTCCCCAGAGATTTTGGTAGCTTCCATAAGCCAGCTCATGTTTTTCAACTTATCAGTGCAGCCAATAAAAGCGGAAAGGCTGCATGTTCCGGCGATAAAGCAATATCAATAAAAAAAGGTGGTTCTATGACATTCACTAATTTTTTGATGAATATTACGGGAAGTCCCTTCCTTTCTATCCTGATCTGGCTGCTGATTTTTTTCGCCTTATTCTATTTTGCGAGAAAACCCTTTCATCGGACAATCAGGTCATTAAGCAGGGTTATTAACAACGCAATGCGTCTTGCGTCTGCCTCTGTGTTTCTGGCGGAGAAAAAACTGGTGCAGCGAAACCGGGAGGTACTAATGGCGGCGGGACTGGAAAATGCAGAACGTCAGGTCGAGCGGGAATTCGATCGCATAAACGCCGCTGTCGTAAGAGATTTGGAGGTTTACCCTAACCTTCACCGGAAAATAACAGATATTATTTCGCACCTCGAAGAAGATTACAAGGAGAGTGCTGACATGCCTCCGTCTCTTCCGAACTGGGCCACGATAATCGAACCGATTGCGAAGATGAAGGATGCCGGTGACTCTATGGTCTCCAATATGCTGGGTGAAATTAACCGGACGCTTACGGAGCAACACAAGTCGGCAATGGAGGGATACCGCAAGGATAGTTCTAAGCGTCACTCCATCCTCAACAAGATGTTGCCGCTCTGGCGCAAACTCCAGAGAACTCTTGGTGATGTGGGTAAATCGATATCGAGTATGAACGATCGAGCCAAGAGCATTGACAGGTATATGGACAACTACGAACAGATTCGCATGCAGACTGATAGGGCTGCCCGCATGCTCTCATCATCGTCCCTCACGCAGTTTTTTATTGCCGGTCTCTTGCTGCTTATCGCTATTGGCGGAATAATAATCAACTTCAATCTCATAGCCTTACCCATGTCTGAAATGGTTGGTGGCGCAAGCTACATAGGGCCATATAAGACATCCGATGTTGCCGGCCTGGTTATAATTTTAATTGAACTCAGCATGGGACTCTTCCTTATGGAGTCGCTTCGCATTACGCGTCTCTTCCCGTTAATCGGCAGCATGGACGACAGGATGCGAATACGCATGGTCTGGATAACCTTTACCATACTTTTAACACTTGCGGGAGTCGAATCGGCACTTGCCTTCATGCGTGACCGGATTGCTCTGGATATGGAAACGCTCAGGCAAACTCTTGCGGGAGTTGAGGCGGCGGCCCTGACAACCCGAATAATACCTACTGTCGGGCAGATGATACTGGGTTTCGTCTTTCCCTTTGCACTTGCCTTTGTTGCCATACCCCTTGAATCATTCGTTTCGTCATCACGAACAGTGTTGGGTATTATCGGTGCAGGATTACTCAGGATTATCGCTTTTCTCCTTCGCTTAATCGGGAATGTGGTGCATTATACCGGAAGGTTCATGGAAAATTTATACGATCTTGCTATCTTTCCGGTGCTTTGGCTTGAAGGGGTTGTTATTGATATGCGGGTGAGCAGGAAGGATGTTCCGGTGGAGGAAGTGGGGGAAAAAGACCGAGAGGACCGAAAGAAGCGGTCAAAATCATAGACGTACAAACCTGATGGAGGGAGGAGCGCAGATGAAAAAGCTATTCGTTTTCGTCATAATAACGGGTCTTTTGTTTGTGAGTTGCACGGATACAAAAAAACACGCGAAGGGTATATATATGCTTATTGATACTTCCGGAACATACTCCATGGAATTGAAGAAGGCCCAGTCAATTGTAAACTATCTCCTCGGTACTCTCCACCCCGGGGATACCCTGGCAGTGGCCAGGATAGATACGGGGAGCTTCAGTGAAAAAGATATTGTAGCAAAGGTTATGTTCGACGCGCGTCCCTCCGTTGCAAACAGCCAGAAAAGGGTATTTAAGAAGAAGATCGACAAGTTTATTTCCTCGGTCAAGAGCAGCTCATATACGGATATTTCGGGTGGAATACTGCAGGCCATAGAATATCTCAACGAAGTAGATCCGGGGACAAAATACATCCTCATTTTTTCCGACCTCAAGGAAGAGCTTGCTAAGGGGTATGTCAGGGATGTTCCATTTGAGCTTGCCGGATTCAATGTCATTGCCTTAAATGTTACCAAGCTTCGTTCTGATAACCTTGATCCGAAAGAATATCTGGGACGCGTGGGAAAATGGCGGGTTGATGTGGGAAAAGGAGGCGGAAACTGGAGGGTAATCAACGATCTGGAGCGCCTGGATAATATCTTCTCGGATTGAAGGAAGGCTCTCGAATAATGAAAATGAGTATCAGATGAATATAAAAAAAGAGATAAAATACTTTATAATTCGAAACTTTTTGACTTTTTGTACCTATTACGCCCTCAATCTGTACACAAAGACGATCAGGCTTAAACTGGAAAATGAGGACGTGCTAAGAGAGCATCTGAAGAATAACGGTCATGTCATAATGTATAGCTGGCATCAGAGGTTTTTTGGGGGTTTTTGTCTGCCCAGGATATTTGGTGAAGCTCCTTGCATAATGATAAGTAGGAGCAGGGATGGGGATTTCATAGCCGATGTCGTCAGACGAGTCGGATGGATACCGATACGTGGATCGAGCTCGCGTGGAGGGAAAAAAGCATTGCAGGAAATGATTGCCGAGATGATTGAGAATCGCCTGGGATGTCATATCGTAGATGGCCCCACAGGCCCGCCACGTATTGTCAAACCGGGTCTTGTTATACTGGCACAGAAATCCGGGGCTGCTCTTTGCCCCGGATACGTCTCTTACGAAAAACCCTGGATATTCAACAGCTGGGACAGATTCATGATCCCGAAACCCTTTAG
>JAUVKS010000140.1 GCA_030596145.1 Pseudomonadota bacterium
TCTAATTCCGCAGCCGCAGGAAACAGATCCTCTGCACCCAGGTTCCCGGATACCCCCTTAACTGTATGGGCCAACCTTGCGGCTGTTTCCGTATCATCCTTCTTAAGGGCTGTCTTTATTTCCTCAACTGTATTACTATTAATTTCGAAAAACTTGCCGAGCAGTTTCCTGTAAAGTTTCTCGTTGCCCATGACCGTCTTCAAACCTTTCTCGATGGATATCCCCGGCAACTCCGGCAGTACAGTGTCATCCTCGATACCGGTTTTCTCAGGCTCTTTTTCTCTTAATTGTTCCGGAACCTCTCTGGCTCCTGGTTTTTTCCACTTTACAAGGGTAGAGAAAAGCTGATCAGGGTCTATGGGCTTGGTCACATGGTCGTTCATCCCGCCTTCCAAACTCTTTTCCCTGTCCTCGGCCATGGCATGGGCGGTCATGGCGATAATAGGCAGATCCTTGAAACGCTCTTCCTTGCGTATCTCGGCCGTCGCTTCAAATCCATCCATTACCGGCATTTGGATATCCATAAGGACAGCATCAAAAGATATTTCTCCTTCTCCCGCGCCTTGTATTATTTTCTCCACTGCTTCCTTGCCATTGCTGGCAATTTCCACAATCAGTCCTACCTGCTCCAGGATCTCCCGGGCCACTTCCTGGTTGATTTCATTGTCTTCAGCCAGAAGAATCCGCGCGCCCCGGATCTGCTTTAACGCCTCCTCGTCCTTTAGTCCTGCCTTCTTAGCTCTGGACCGTTTTTCCACATCCTTATCAAAGGCCTGCATAATGGCATTAAAAAGCATGGACTGGCTCACCGGTTTAATCAAGAAACCATCCAAGCCGACCTTTTCTGCCTGCTTCATTACCTCTTCCCTTCCGTAAGCCGTCACCATGATGATCTTTGTATTCCGAATTCCGAATTCCGAATTCCGAATTCTCTTTGATGCGGCTATTCCATCCATCTCCGGCATCTTCCAGTCCATGATCACCAGATTATAGGGCTTATCCTCTGAAACCCTCTCTAACTCCGTGATCCCCTCCTTCCCGGAAGCCGCTACCGATACTTCAAAACTCATGGGCTCCAATAATCCTTGTAAAATCTCCCTGCTCGATGCATTGTCATCCACCACCAGAACCCGTATCCCGCGCAGATCAGGCGATGGTTCAAGATGCCTTCGCTTTACCTCTTTGGCGAGACCAAATACGGCTTTAAAGATAAACTCACTACCCTTCCCGGGCTCGCTCTCCACCCAGATCTCTCCATTCATCATCTCCACAAAACGTTTACTGATCGTAAGGCCTAACCCTGTTCCCCCATACTTCCTCGTCGTGGAAGTATCCGCCTGGCTGAAGGCCTGAAACAGCTTCCCAATCTGCTCCTGGGTCATGCCAATACCCGTGTCCTTTACAGCGAATCGGAGGGTCGCTTTATCTTCTTCTTGCTCAATCAACTTCGTGGATATCTTGATCTCCCCACCCTCATCCGTAAATTTCACGGCATTGTTACACAGGTTGATCAGTACCTGACCCAGTCGCAACGGATCACCGACCAATGCCATGGGTACATCCTGCCCCGTGTTCAGGAGGAATTCCAGCTCCTTTTCCTGAGCCTTTATGCCAGCTACCGTTGAGACATTGTCCAGGACATCTTCCAGGCTGAAGTCCACCGATTCCATGTCCAGTTTACCGGCTTCGATTTTGGAAAAATCGAGAATATCGTTAATGATCCCCAGCAGGTTGTTTGCCGAAAGCTGGATTTTATTCAGATAATCCTCTTGCTTTTTAGTCAACTCGGTCTTGAGGGCAAGGTACGTCATGCCAATTACCGCATTCATGGGTGTTCGGATCTCGTGAGACATATTCGCCAGAAAATCACCCTTGGCCTGGGTTGCGGCCTCAGCTTCTTTTCTGGATTCTTCAAGGTCTTCCATCATGTTCAAACTCGCCAGCCGGGCATCGGCCAATTCGGTGACGCGTTTCTGAATGGCTTCCTCCATCCCTTTGCGCTCAGTTATATCCATTAACCACGCTAAAATTCCAGGCTTTCCTTCATAATCTATTTTCTGGTACATAGACAGCACTTCAATAATTTCTCCTTTTGCGTCATACGCTTGAAACTCAAAATTGTAAATAATTCCATTCTTCTCTAATTCTTCGAGAATATGGCTCCGATCGTCAATGTTTACATAAATTACGGTTGATTTGTCGCCAACAGACAGACCAAACATTTCTTTAAATCGAGGATTGGCAAACCGAACTACGGCATCGGTGGATATAGCCACACCGAGGGGACTATTGGCCACTATTTCCTTCTGTCGCAAACGTTCCTTGTTCAGATCCTCTTCAGCCTGTCTGCGCTCGGTTATATCACGAAAAACAACCACGGCACCCACGATTGTTTCACCATGACCTATCGGCGTGGCTGAATACTCTACCGGAAAATTGGTGCCGTCCTTGCGCCACAGTACCTCGTCATCCACGGAAAAGGAACTTTCCTCGATGTAAGCCTTCTCCATCGGGCAATCATCCTTCGGGTAGAAACCGCCGTCGGCGTAGCTGTGATGTATTGCCTCATGAACGTTCATACCCAGCAGTTCTTCACTGGAGTAACCCAGCATCCTGCAAGCAGAGGAATTAATAAAGATGACCTTACCCTTTGTGTTAACACCAAAAATACCATCCCCGACTGATTCCAAAAGCAGGCGCGAACGTTCCTCAGCTTCTGTGAGTTCTGCCGTTCGCTTCTCGACCTCCTCTTCCAGGTGTTCCCTGTGGTCTTCCAGCTCTCTGCTATATTTCTGGAGTGATTTATTAGCTTTTTCTCCGATCAGAAGGCTGATAATAGTGGAGGCAATTGCCAAAAGAGCCACGATAATCAAAATAATGATGATGATGGTTCTGATTAGATAATAGGAGGACAGTGCATCTTCACGGTCAATTTCTACAGCGAGTCCAAAATTCAAGTCATCGTTCCATTGCCATATTCCGAAAACATCAACGCCCCGATAATCCCGATAAGCTTTGATATCTGACTCATCCACTTTATTTGTAACATTCTGAGCCATAAGGGTTAAGGGTTGTTCGCTTCTTGCTAAGACCGGTTGATATCCTTCTAAAAGATTTCCTCCGGGGTCTCTGATCTCCAAATTCAAAAGACTGACCTCATCTTCTTCTAATAGCTTCAGTTTTCTTAGTTGATCTTCAAATCTGCTGATGGATATGAGTGCTCCCCTTTTATCGATAGCGTATGTTTCTCCGGTTTTGCCTATTTTTCCCAACTGACAAAGCCCGTTAAAGGCTTCCCAAGGGCTTTCTCCAAAAGTTAAAACAGCAATTACCTTTCCGGCATTATCCCGAACAGGAACAGCATAGAACATGGCAGATATATTTTTGTCGGAACTTAGGTCGGTATATACATGAGGGATAAAATTACTCTTGCCCTGAAATACTTCTTTCAATAATTCCGGACGCTGCTTATAGATAAGGTTGATCGTTCCCAGATTTGTATCTCTCATCGAGCCAATACTGATGTAATCGGGATTTATTATGAAAAATCCTGTATGTCCGTGTATTTCGTGAACTGTTTTTAAATGTGTCCGTAATTTGTGTAAAATCGGATTTTGCGATAAACTTTCTTTATCGGCAGGGTCACCCAGCAATTTCTCAACAAGTTCTATGATAACAGGATCGGAAGCTACATGTTCAAGATGCTCGATACTATGCTTGATCCATATTTTTAGAGCTCCATCAGTTGTATTCAGAACAGTTTGGAGCGATCCTTGAGTGTGATCTATTGTGTCTTTTTTTACTTTATTTAGCGCTATCCAGGTTATCGACACCGTAATAGCAAGGAACAATGCGATGAACGTGACGATCAGGTATTTCTTTTTCTGGAAGGTAAATTCATCACTTCCAGCGAATTTTTTTGATAAATATCTGAGTAGAAAAAAGATGATAATGATCGCCACGATAAAGACAAGGGCAATCTGCATAAATATTTTGAAAGAAAGCTTTGAGTCATCGGTGCCGACCGCCTTGGCTGCCGTTTCAAACAGCCATTTTTGGCGAAGTTGATTCATTTCCTGCAGTGTAATGCCGGCCATGGCTTTCATAATCACAGATTGGAGCAACGGCCAGTCATCCCGAACCCCGATGCGCAGTTTTACCAATTCGGGGTTTCCGATATCCACCTCGCCTGAAATCCGAAGACCGGTAAGCATATTTCTGCTGATCAGGGCCTGAACCACGGCCTCCTCACCCAGGGCGGCATCGGCCTTGCCGAAGGTCACTGCCTTGAGGGCGGCTAGGGCATCCTCCACCAGCAACAGTTTAATCTGGGGAAAGGATTTGGTCAGCACTTCCTCATAAAAAAAGCCTTTGGGAATCGCCACGGTCTTGCCGAAAAGCTCTTGAATCGTTTCATAGGGGTGTTTTTCTGAACTGATAATGACATTGGGATTCCGGATGTAGGGCTCAGTATACAAGAGATACTTCATCCGGTCTTCGGTCTTAACGATATTGAGCATGACATCTAATTCTTTGCGCTGCATCATGCTTAGAAATTCGTTCCAGCTCGGCCTGGTGACGTATTCGACCTTCACGCCCAAGCGCTCGGCCAGCAGGTTCATATAATCAATGGACAGTCCCTTGGGGCTGCCGTGTTCAAAATAATTGAAAGGTGGCCAGTCCTTTTCATTATGGACACGAATGACCGGGTGGCTTTTGATCCAGGCACGTTCATCTGCTGTCAGCGATATCGACGGTTTTTTAGATTCCTTTATTTCCACCCACTTGCCAAGGATCGCTTTCTTTTCTTCCTGTGTTACAGAAGCCAATGCACGATCAAGAATCGTTGCTAATATTGGCCAGTCTTTACGCACACCAATGGCATTCACTGAAAATGTGCCCTGGTTTCTACCCTGAATCTGAAGGTTGTTCAGCAGTTCCACTTCAATTATATATGAGGCCACAGCCCGGTTGCCGATGTAGGCGTCGGCCTCGCCATTGGCCACCGCTTCAAGCGCTTCGCTTGTAGAGTCGTATTCTTTGATTGTTGTTTCCGGTTGATTTTCTTTAAGTGTCTTTACAAGAAAGAACCCACGTTCCAGCGCGATGGTCTTTCCCGAAAGATCTTCTTCATTTTGGTAATAAGGGCCGTCCTTCCGGGCCACGATGGAATGAGGGACCTTGATATAGGGTTTTGTGAAGTTGAAGTATGGCTTTCGGTACTCCTTGGGAGTAATCCCCGTCAATGCGTCCAGTTTCTTTGCTTTGACTTTTTCGTAGATTTCTTTCCACGGGCCAGGGACGATGATGAGTCTACCGCCTAAGCGTTTGTTCAGGGCATCGATATAGTCAACACCTATGCCGCGCGGTATACCGTTATCATCCACAAAGTCCATAGGCGGCCATGCATTCATGATGCCCACCTGGATTTGGGGATGCGCTCCCAGCCAGGCTTGCTCTTCAGGCGTAAGTGCAACGGACATCGTCGGCAGATCAGTTAAAGCAACATCTGATTGAGTCAGAGGC
>JAUVKS010000195.1 GCA_030596145.1 Pseudomonadota bacterium
GAAGGAGTTAGCTCTGACGCATAATTTTCCCTCACAAATCTATGCGCCTACCCAGGGAAGATATTTCGTCTGCCTATTCATATCTCAACGCTTCTATAGGATTCAGCATAGATGCCTTTCTTGCAGGGTATAAACCGAATATTACGCCAATCGCCAGGGCGAAAGAAAAGGATAGGATTATTGATTGTAAGGATACTACAGACGGCCATCCGGCAAAGATTGATATTGCCCTGGATGCGAAAATTCCTAAAAGAACGCCTATGGTACCGCCGGCGAAGCTCAATACCAAGGATTCAATAAGGAACTGAAAGAGAATATCCCTTGTTTTTGCCCCGACCGCCATCCGGATTCCGATCTCCCTGGTCCGTTCGGTCACCGATACAAGCATGATGTTCATTATTCCTATTCCACCTACAATAAGGGAGACAGAGGCAATACTTGCCAGGACAATGGTCATCACCCTCGTACTGGAGGCGGCGGCATCCTGAATGTCGGCCATATTTTTGATGATAAAATCATCTTCTTTTCCGTTATGGATCCTGTGCCGTTCCCGCAAAAGCAAGGTGATCTCATCCTGGGCATTTTTCATCAGGGCTTCATTCCTGGCCGAAACGTTGATTTGCCTCAGGCTGCTGTGTTTGCCGAGAAGACGCTTCCTGGCCGTGGTCAAAGGAACCATGATCACATCATCCTGGTCGGTGCCCATGGGTGATTGTCCCTTTTCCGCAAGAAGACCGATCACCCTGAAGGGAATCCGTTTTATCCTGATAATCTTCCCTATCGGAGACATTTGCCGGAAGAGATTTTCGGACACGGTTTTCCCGATCACTGCCACTTTGGTGCCGTACCTCACATCATCATCCGAAAATATTTTGCCCGATGCGATCAGCCACTGTCTGACAGGCAGGTAATCAGGAGTTGTTCCGGTGATGCGAGTGGACCAATTGAGATTTCCACAAACCACCTGGGCTGTTGTACGCACTACAGGAGCAGCCAGAGCTACTGAGGGGCATTTTTCCACTATGGCAAAGGCGTCTTCCGGCACCAGAGTGTTTATGCTCCCCATTCCCCCTCTTATCCCTCCCCGAGTCAGACTCCCCGGCTGGACAAGAAGCATATTGGTGCCTAGGCCGGCGATCTTCTCCTTAATGCTCTCTCTTGCCCCCTGACCTATACCGATCATGGCTATCACTGCGCTTACCCCGATTATGATGCCAAGCATAGTCAATAACGAACGGATCTTGTTTCTTAACAAGGCACAGGAGGATATCTTAAGCCCGATTGCGATATTCACGGATTTGACCTTCTTGACGAGCTGTCTTCAATAATCAGTCCGTCTTTTAATTTGATCTGTCTTTCTGCAAAGCTGGCAATATCCTGGTCATGGGTAACAAAAATAATGGTCTTTTTCAGCTTTTGATTCATGTTCTGAAAAATCTCCATGATCTCCCGGCCGGTCTTGCTGTCAAGGTTACCGGTAGGCTCATCCGCCAGGATAATGGAAGGTTTGTTCACCAGCGCTCTTGCTATGGCTACCCTTTGTTGCTCTCCACCGGAAAGCTGGCCCGGATGGTGTTTTTCCCTATTTTCCAGACCAACGGTCGATAGGGCCTCTCTTGCCAGTTCCTTCCTCATCTTTGCCGGCACATGATCCTTGTAATAAAGGGGTAATTCCACATTTTCAAGAGCCGTTGTTCCGGAAAGAAGATTGAATCCTTGAAACACAAAACCTATTTTCTTGTTTCTGATGCTTGCCATTTCATCCCGGGATAAACGCCCGACATCCACACCTTCCAGCGTATATGTTCCTGCCGTTGGCCTGTCGAGGCACCCCAGTATACTCATCAGTGTTGATTTCCCTGAACCTGAAGCGCCCATCATGGCCGTGAACTCACCGGATGAGATATCAAGAGATACCCCGCGAATTGCAGAAACCTCAACGCGGTCAAGAAAGTAGATTTTATAAAGATCAATTACAACAATCTGTTTATTCTTTTCTTCCATCTATGGACGAAATCCTCTCATAACTCCGGATCGTTGCCTATGTTCGGTCTTCTTTGAGATAATCGGATCACCGGTTCCATCCATTGCCTCTATCACCAGTTTATCGCCGTCTCTTACGTCCCCCCGAACAAGCTCGGTATACTCTCCATCCGTTATTCCTGTTCTTATTGGAACCGGCTCAGGATCCCCCTTTTCATCAATTCGCCACACAAGTCTTGAATTTTTTTTCTTAAAACCCTTTTTGACCTTTTTGTTTAGTTTAATATCTCCAAGCGGGGTGAATCTCAGCGCTCTGTTGGGTATTTTGATGATATCGGACATGTGTGTCACCGTTATGGTTACGTTGGCTGTCATCCCGGGCTTCAGTTTTAATTCTTTATTTTCCACCTCTATCAGAACGTCATAGGTAACCACATTCTGAACTATTATGGGAGCTATTCTCACCTGTTTCAGGCTTCCTTTAAAAGTGGTGTAAGGAAAAGCATCCACTGTAAATAATGCCTGCTGACCAGCCTTGATGCGGCCTATGTCGGCCTCGTCAATACTGGCGTTGACCTGCATTTTGGTTAAATCCTCCGCTATCTTGAAAAGGAGAGGGGTTTCCATCCTGGCGGTCAGGGTCTGGCCCTCATCCACCTCTCTTGACACGACTATTCCATCCACCGGTGATCTGATAATTGTGTAATCGAGATTGGTTTTGTCTCTGTCCAGGGCAGCCTCCGCGCTTTCAACCTGAGAAAAGGATGCCTCGTAATCAGCCTTTTTAGAAAACAGGTTTGCTTTTTGGCCGTCCAGTTCGGCATTAGCGCCCTCAAACCGGGCAAGCGCTTCTTTATATGCCAATTCTTTTTGATCTCTTTCACTTGCTGATACAAGGTCTTTTTTAAAGAGTTCAACATATCTCTCATACTCTTTTTGAGCATAGGCAAGACCGGCCTTTGCCTTTTTTATTTCCGCGCCCGCGATTTTAACCTTTGATTCAGCATAACTTATGGCTTTAGAAATACTTTTCAGGTTTGCGCGGGCAGTCTTTAATCTCGCCTCTCCTTCCTCTAAATCACTTTTATACAGTTCAGGGTCTATCTTTGCGACTATATCTCCTTTTTTGACAATAGAATTGAAATCAGCAAACAATTTCAGGACCTTGCCTGTTACCTGCGCCCCTACATTCACAATTGTTACAGGATTCACCGTTCCGGTTGCCGATATGGTCTGCGCAATATTTCCTTTCACTGCTTTCCTGGTCTTAAAGGTAAAGCTCTCCTGTGATCTTAAATGGGTATAAATACCGAAAGATATTGCTATAATAATAAAAAACAGAATACTGATAATGATGCTTTTTTTCATTTTTCAATCCTGAATGGTATTGTTCCGACAGCCTTTTTAATTGTTGCTTCTCCAATCTTGCAGTCATATAATGCCGTTATCAAACCGGTATTAGCCTCAAGAAAAAGCACCTGCGCATCAGTCAGGTCGATAATCGTTGCAAGTCCTACCTTATACCTGCCCTCGGCCAGCCTCAGGTTCTCTTTTGCCTGTTTAACTGCCGACTTTGTGGCAATTACTCTCTCCTCTGCCTCTTTTAAGTTTAGAACCCCCTGCTCCACTTCCTTTTTTATCCGTAATTTCAAGCTGTCAATCCTGCTTTTCACGCTTTTCAGATTCTCGACAGCCTCCTTTAATTTATACGAAGTATCAAGACCGCTGAACAATGGAACATTCAGGGATAGCCCTACCTTCCATTCCCTGTCCAGGGGGGATGAATCGCCTTTC
>JAUVKS010000226.1 GCA_030596145.1 Pseudomonadota bacterium
CCGAAGTACTTCGCCACGGAAAAGTGACCCAGTTCGTGAACAAAAATCAACACTCCCAATAGAATTATCACTGATACAATACTTAAACCCATTAAAACATTATCCTTTTCTTAATAACTTCTTTAGCCCTGGCACGTCCCCAGCAGTCTGCATCGAGGACATCCTCAACCAGGTTAATTTCTTTTGTCAGGTGGGAATCAAGAACCTCTTTTACAATAAGAGTAATATCCACAAATCGTATCTTTCCCTCTACAAAAGCCTCCACAGCCACCTCATTTGATGCATTCAGAACCGCCGGTGCTGATCCGCCTTTCCCGGCAGCCGCGTACGCAAGTTCAAGAGCCGGGAATTTAGCGTAGTCCGGGTTTATAAACTCCTGTGCACCTACAGAACACAAATCCAGTGATTCCACTGCTCCCTGTAATCTTTCAGGATATGAAAGGGCGTATGATATGGGACCTCTCATATCGGGCACTCCCATCTGGGCTATAACAGAACCGTCAACATATTCGACCATTGAATGTACGATGCTCTGCGGGTGCACACAAACATCTATTTTATCTATATCCATGTCAAACAGCCACCTGGCCTCTATGATTTCAAGCCCTTTGTTCATCATAGATGCAGAATCTATGGTAATCTTCCGGCCCATTTCCCAGTTTGGATGTTGGAGGGCATCGTCAAGGCTTATAGATGCAAACCGCTCCAGGGGAAGATTTAAGAAGGGTCCTCCGGAGGCCATAAGTACAAGTCTCTTCACTTCTTTTTTGTTATGACCTTTCAAACACTGAAAAATTGCGCTGTGCTCGCTGTCAACAGGAAGGATACTCACTCCTTGTGATGCAGCCTTGGCAATGACCAGTTCCCCTGCCATAACCATCGTTTCCTTATTGGCAAGCGCGATGTCTTTTCCCGCATCGATAGCTTCAATTGTCGGAGGAAGCCCCGCCGCACCTGATATGGCCGACACGACCATATCCGTCTTTTCCCATGAAGCAACTTCCCTGTATCCGGTGTCGCCCGACAGTATCTTCGGCACAGCAGAGTGCCCGAGCATTTCACGTAACTTGCCAGCGTGTTCGTCATCAATAACGGAGACAATCTCCGGCTCAAATTTGTCTATCTGTCTCTTGAAAAGCGAAAGGTTCCTGCCTGCGGCAAGGGCAACCACCTTGAATCTGGAGGGATTTCGAGCTACGATATCAAGAGTATTCACGCCTATGGAGCCGGTTGATCCCAGAATGGATATATTCTTCATGTAATCACTAACACATTATAATAATATACGAAGGGAATCATAAAAATAAGTGAATCCAGACGGTCCAATATTCCTCCATGGCCCGGGAGAAAAAACCCGGAATCTTTAACCATGGAAGTTCTTTTGATGACCGATTCGCAAAGATCTCCCAACTGTCCAATAATACTTCCCATAAAACCGAGGATTATCGCATGAACAATAGAAAGGTCATGAAAGAACAGGACCTTGAACAACAGACACACGAGGACGGTGCCGACAATGGAACCTATTGCTCCTTCTACTGTTTTTCCCGCACTGACTGCGGGTATCAGTTTGGTCTTCCCCATGGATTTTCCGGCATAAAAAGCACTGCTGTCGCCTGCGAAGGCGGCAACTATAACGAAAAAGACCCAGGTGATACCATTTTCCGAACATCGAAGAAGGATAATATACGATATAAGCAGCGGTATATACATAAAACCAAACACAACACGGGTAAGCAACGCAAGCTCGGCTAAACCATTTTTCACCCTCAAGAGAAAAAGCAGAAATACTATGATAAATGAAAATGTAACCGTGGCAAACATCAGTTGTAACCCACCCAGATATGCCGAGAGGGGTATCAGAAAAGCTATGACCAGTCCTTCGGTTTTTTCCCACCAGTATTTTCCCTTAAAGACCATGGAATTATACTCAAAAACACCCCCCGCTATGAGCAAGGCTATAACTATGGAAAAGAGCAGAGAAGAACCATACAGAATAATCGCAATTAGTAAGGGTACCGCTATGATTCCTGTAATCCATCGCTTTACATGGGAGCTCACGTTAATAATCCTCCGATAGCTGGTCGCTTATTAATCCAAAGCGTCTTTCTCTTCGCTGATAATCCATTATGGCTTCTATCAGATCATCCCTTGAGAAATCCGGCCACAAGACATCTGTAAAATAAAGTTCCGTATAGGCCAATTGCCATAAGAGAAAGTTGCTCAGTCGGTATTCTCCACTCGTCCTTATCAGCAGATCCGGATCAGGTATATTTGCAGTGTGCAGGTAGCCTGAAAAAAAATCTTTCGTAATCGTGTTTTCATCAATATCATTCGATTTGCTATCCCTTAATATCCTTTTCACGGCATCGACAATCTCGTCTCGTCCACCATAACTCAGGGCAAGATTCAGCACCATTCCCCTGTTTTCTGATGTTTTTTCCATGACATCGAAAAGTACATCCCTGACTGTTTTGGGAAGTTTGCCGGTATCCCCTATCGTGATCAGTTTTATGTCGGTTCTTTTCATCTCCTGAAGTTCCAGGCGAAGATATTTCTCAA
>JAUVKS010000101.1 GCA_030596145.1 Pseudomonadota bacterium
ACTTGATCTTGTTGGCCTTCTCACCGAGGTGTGCAAGAATTGCCTCCCGCCTGATAAATGTCACAATCCCTCCGGCGAGAAGAAAGGCCGGGACGAGGCAGGTCAGGACGTGTGTGGCAATGTAGCCCTTTAGTGCGAGAAGACCCGCAATAAGTAAATCTTCAGTCATAATTCATTTTTGTTTTCATAAGCTAATTACTATATTTTCATTCAGCAATATAGTGGAAGTAATTTTACTTCTTGCAAACATCTTCGCGCCTGATATTTGGAAGTGTTTCCACAATCTGAACAATCTCTGGATCATCTTCCAGCCAGTGCTTCAGATTTCCCAAGATGCTGGCCGCATAGGGACTATTGCTTCCGTCTGTAAGATGATAATTGACCCATAGCCCGTCCTTCCTGTAGCTGACCAGACCGGCATCTTCCAGCACTTTCAAGTGCTTGGATACCGTGGGCTGGGCTATATTCAGCGTCGCCTGAATCTCACACACGCACATCACCCTGTGCTGCAGCATCTTGAGCAACTTAACCCGATTAGGGTCGGAAAGAGCCTTCATAACCTTGATAAAATCGTTCACTCGAAATCCCCCTTATATTACTCGATGGTAATATATACATCAATCTGATAATTGTCAAGTAGGGTGGCCTGCCTCAGGCGGACCACCGTTTGCGGTCGGGTGTTAAACCCGACCCTGCAACACAAAACTCGCTCTTCAAGCTCAAACAGTTGGATTTGTAATCTCCGGTCAAACAAATTTTTGTCCTTCGCCATAATTTGTGCTAATTAAAGTATTAATCGAAAGGTTGTTAAAAATGACGGGAATGTCCTTCGCCTATGAACTTGTCGCATCTCCCTTTGGAAGTATTGGGCTCGTCTGGTCGCAAAGAAAATTCTCCCCGTACATCGTGAGGATTTTCCTTCCGAGGGAGGGTTTGGCAATGATCGAAATTATAAGTCAATCTTTCCCAGGTGCCGTCAGGCAATCAAATGGTATAGTAAGGAAGGTTTGCGGGCAGATTCGGGAACTCATGAATGGGAATATGGTTGATTTTTCACTGGAATGCCTGGATTTGAGCAGCTGTTCTGAGTTTCAAGGGAAGGTTCTATTTGAGAGTGGAAGGATTCCCAAGGGGATGGTGAGTTCTTACGGGAGATTGGCTGATAAAATCTTCGTTTCCCGAGGAGCAAGAGCGGTTGGGTTAGCCCTTGCCAGAAATCCCTTCCCCATTATCATACCCTGTCACCGGGTCATCAGATCCAATGGTGAATTGGGCGGGTTCGGGGGTGGATTGAAGATGAAAAACGCCCTCCTTGAAATGGAGGGCGTTGGATTTGATTCCAATGGAAGGGTTAGTCGAAAATATTTCCGGTAAATTCCCCATGAAGTGCAGGGCGGGAGCCCTGCTTGATACAGTAACCCTGAAGGGTTGCTGCTACTTTGTGCCTCAAGCTATCGGCTAAAGCAGATAGCTGCTATTGTTTCTTGCCCTCTTTTACCACCGCCATATTGTCCCTGTGTACAATCTCATCGTAGGGCTTGCTTCCAATCACCTGCTTGATTTTTGATGTCTTCAGCCCCTTTATTTTATCTATATCCGAAGAACTGTAATTTGCCAGTCCTTTTGCCAGCGGTTTGCCGTCCATATCCACACAGGTTACAGGATCCCCCTCATGAAAATCACCCTCAACTTTGATGATGCCTGAAGGAAGAAGGCTTTTACCTTGTTCGATGATGGCTCTTTTCGCTCCATCGTCCAGTATCAGTTTGCCCCTTGATCTCAATGTATACGCTATCCAGTATTTCCTGCTCTTCATGTGCTCAGAGTCGGGCAGAAAGAGAGTTCCTATTTTTTCCCCTGCAAATATATCTCGAAGTACACCTTTTGTTTTACCATGGGCAATTATAAAGGGGATGCCAAATGCGGTAACCTTTTTCGCCGCTATGACTTTGCTTTTCATGCCCCCCATACCCACGGGGTCAGCTTCCGCCGTGGCAGCCGCTTCAATTTCATCCGTTATTTCTTCCACCACCGGAATCAGCTTGGCCTTCTTTGCTCCACTCGGGTTCCTGTCATAGAGACCTTTGGTATTGGTTAAATTGATGAGGAGATGCGCTTCGATAATGTTTGCCATCATGGCGGCAAGGTTATCATTATCTCCGAATTTTATTTCGTCCACCGCAACCGTGTCATTCTCATTAATAATCGGGATAACCCCCCATTCCATAAGCGCTGAAAGGGTATTGCGAACATTGAGAAACCTTTTTCTGTCAGTCAGGTCACTCGTTGTCAGCAGCATCTGGGCGACAGCTAACCCGTGTTTGCCAAAGGCATTGGAATAAATCCTCATCAGCCTGCCCTGACCGATGGCTGCTGCCGCCTGCTTTTCCGGCATGCTTTTGAGCTTACCGGAAAGCCCCATCCTGTGCATACCGGAAGCGATGGCCCCTGAGGTAACCACGGCGATCTGGTAACCCTTTTTAGTGAGTTCCACTATCTCATCAACCAGTTGTTCTACTATGTCAAGATCGATTCCCTCCTTGCCTGACAGAACACCAGTGCCAATCTTAATCAAAACATTTTTCACATCTGACAGTATCTCTTTTCTTTCTTTTGCCATTGTTGTTTATGATACCTTTCGCATCTGTAAGTTTTTCGCTATCTCTCTTATAAGAACATCTACCCCTTCTCCTGTAACGGCGGATATGGGAAAGAGTTTTATCCCACGTTTCTTAAAAAAGTCGATTTCTTTGTCCATCCTTTCCTTAGTATCAGTAAGGTCAATTTTATTGAACGCCACAATTTGAGGTTTTTCTATCAGAGCATGGCCGAAAAGCTCAAGCTCATTATTTATTGACTTAAAATCATCCCAGGCGCTTCTGTGTGTATCCTCAGATATATCGAGGATATGAAGAAGGAGCGTTGTTCTTTCGACATGACGAAGGAACTTTGTTCCCAGCCCTTGACCCTGGTGAGCACCTTTTATTAACCCGGGAATGTCTGCAATGACAAAGGTTTGAAAATCACCATATCTTACAACTCCGAGATTGGGTTTCAGCGTGGTGAAGGGATAATCTGCTATTTTGGGCCTGGCGGCTGAGACCCTTGATATGAAGGTTGATTTTCCTGCATTGGGCATGCCTATAATTCCCACATCCGCAAGCAGTTTGAGTTCAAGTACAATCCATTTCTCCTCACCCTCTTTCCCATCCTGTGCGTAACGGGGCGCTCTGTTGGTCGATGTGGCGAACCTTGCGTTTCCCCTTCCGCCCTCTCCCCCGTTGGCTACTATGTATTTCTGCCCGTCGGCTATAATATCTGCTAAGACCTCACCCGTTTCAGCATCCTTAATAATCGTTCCGACGGGAACGATTATTTCCACATCGGCAGAACCCCTGCCGGTTTTATTACTACCTTCTCCATGTCCTCCGCGCTTTGCCACATGGTGCTGGTTGAATTTCAGGTCAAGCAGTGTGCTATGACTTGTGGAAGCCCTAATAACAACATCTCCTCCTTGTCCCCCATCTCCACCGTTCGGACCTCCCCGGGGGACATGCTTCTCTCTCCTGAAGCTGACGCAACCGCTTCCGCCGTCACCAGCCTTGACATATATTTTTGCTTCGTCGATGAATTTCATGGAGAAAAGTTATAAAGATAAATTCTTGTTGACTGCTTTTGCCTGTCCATAATAGTGAATTGCCATAGACAGCCGAGACGGCTGTCCTGCGGGACGGGGAGGACGATCTTTCTTTTCAATGTCTATTTCAGGGAATACTTACAAGTAGTAGCCGGAGGATGGGGGTTTTGGTTGGGTTTCGAGTAGGGGCGTATCGCAATACACCCCTACTTTGAACTCGGAGCTATCTTTTATCAGGTGGCGTAAACACTCACTTTTTTTCTGTCTTTACCAAATCTTTCGTACGCTACAACCCCATCGATTTTTGAAAAGACGGTGTAATCCCTTCCCATTCCCACATTGTTGCCGGGATGTATTTTTGTCCCGAGTTGACGGACTATAATGGACCCGGCACTGACTTTCTGTCCACTGTACACTTTCACGCCACGCCTCTGAGCGTTACTATCTCTTCCATTACGGGTGCTTCCCTGCCCTTTTTTATGTGCCATATTGTCCTCCGCTTATGTGGAAATTTCCTTTATTTTCAAACTTGTCAATTTTTGACGATGTCCAATTTTTTTACGATATCCTTTTCTTCTTTTCATTTTAAAAACCGCTATCTTGGTTCCCTTAGTCTGAGCCACAATCTCGCCGACAACCTTGGCTCCCTCAACAAGTGGTGTCCCTACCTTTGTCTCGTCATCTCCGGAAAGCATAAGTACATCGTCGAAAATAACGGTATCACCCTGCTCACCTTCGATTTTCTCAACGTTTAAAACATCACCTTCTGAAATCTTATACTGTTTCCCGCCCGTTTTTATAACTGCATACATAGTCAGAATCCTCTTCAAGTAATATTAGAACCGCTTATTATAAAAATTTTATGCCCTTTGTCAATATAATTTTTGGGTTCGATGACAATTGTTGCTTCACACCGATGAAATCAAGACCTGCCCACTCTTTTTATTAAATCTATTATTTTTGTAGCAGTCCTTTTCCATGCTTTTTGTATTATAGGACTATGGGCAAAAAAGAAAGGGATGTCAAGGACTTTTGGGCAGGTCAAGAGTAACTCTGGTCGCTATCTTGAAAAATGGTGCCCGTTTTTATTATCCGCGCCGTCTTTACCACGTCATTATCCAGGCCGAAAATGTGTGCAAGTATTTCGGACGGCCTGACTCCCCCCTCTTTTCCGAAAAAGAGAGTTGCCTTGATCCTGTCATCTTTTCTGTCATAAAGAAGGGCATCTACAAGTGGACGTATGTTTTTTTCGGTACGTTTTCCTTTCTTTTCTCTTGATATAATAAATTTGTCCGAACTGAGAAAGGTTTCTATCTTTTCCTCCAATAATCCCCCCTTTTGTAAAGGGGGGTAAGGGGGGATTTTCTCAGGAAGAACAATCTCATATTTGAACCCTGTTATAATCCTGGAGAGTGAAACCGTATTTGGCGATATTTCTCTGACATTCATAATTTTCAGCCCGGAAGGGAGAAAGGAATTTATTTTTTGAGCGAGTCTTTCCGTATCTTCGCCTGGGCTTTCAATCTGAATATCTGCATATTCGTCGAAACTTTCCATTCCCACAGAAGTCGCAAAGGGAAAGGATATCTTTGGATGTGGGTGAAAGCCTTCTGAATACATAAAGGAGAGGCCGCTTCGTTTTATCCCCCTTACAAGCGCGGAGGAAACCTCAAGATGGGACAAAAGACGTGAGATCCCCTCCTTGGCAAATCTGATCCTGAATCTCTTTCTATTTTTGGGTGTATCTTCGCTTTTCGTCTTCGATTTTTCTTTTCCGGCGATATCTGTAATTTCTTTCGCTGTAATGTTTTTTATTTGATCATGGTCGCAGACACCGCAATTGTAGCACTTTCCATTACGGCAGTCCGGCGTCAATTCCTCCTCCAGAGATTTCCGGAGTTCACTTGCCAGGAAATTCTTGCTTATACCGGAGTCCACTCGATCCCAGGGTAGTTCCTCTGTGATTTCCCGCTCCCGCAGGTAATCCTCGATTTCTATATCTGTTTCCCTTATGGCCTGTTCCCAAAGGTCAAACTCGAACCGGTCGCCCCAGCCGTCAAAGCGGCATCCCAGACGAAAGGCACTGTCCAAAAGCCCCCCCAGCCTTTCGTCACCCCTGGAAAATATCCCTTCCAGGAGACCCATACGCCCGTCATGCCATCTGATATTCAGATTCCTGTTCCTGATGTTTTTCTTGAAGAACTCCTGCCTCTCCAGTGTCTCATCGAGAGTTATCTGCCTCTTCCACTGAAACGGTGTATGGGGTTTCGGTATGAAGGTAGACATGCTTACGGTAACCTGCCTCTGGTTTTTCCCTTCACGAAGGACCCTGTAGGCAAGATCGACAGCACCCTCCAGGTCTTCCTTCCTTTCACCGGGAAGCCCGATCATGAAATAGAGCTTGATCGACCTCCAGCCGGCGTCAAAGACCTTTCTCGCAGTGGAAAGTAGATCTTCCTCGGTATTGCCCTTGTTTATTACATTTCGCAGTCTTTGCGTTCCGGCCTCCGGCGCCAGTGTAAAGCTCGTTTTTCTGACCCGTTTTATTTCCTCTATCAATTTCTGTGTAAGGGTTTCCACCCTCATGGATGGAAGAGCCAGCGCCACTCTTCTCTCGTAATAGCGGTTCATCAATTCCGTAAGGAGGTATTCGATCATGGAATAATCACCGGAGCTCAGGGATAAAAGCGATAGCTCGTCATGACCGGTTGAAGAGAGCATTTCCTGCGCCATCTTCTCCAGAACTTCCGGCGTCCTTTCTCTGATTGGTCGCCAGACCATCCCCGCCTGACAGAATCGACATCCTCGAGTGCAACCTCTTGCTATCTCCAGGGTAACACGGTCATGAATCGATTTCATCAAAGGTACCACAGGTTTTAAGGGAACCGCACATTGGTTAATGTCGGATACGATCCGCTTTTTTATTCTTTCTCCATGAATGTGCAGGGTGGGTACGTAAACACCCTCAATCGTGGCAAGCGACTCGACAAGCCGTTCTCTGCTATGCCCTCTATCCTTTCCTTCTATCACGGCACGGGAGATCTCCAGAATCACCTCTTCCCCTTCTCCGATGACGAACGCGTCAAAGAATGCGGTGACCGGTGCAGGATTGAAGGCGCAGGGGCCTCCCGCGATGACCAGAGGTGATCCCCTTTTTCTATCTCTTGCATATATCGGAATGCCCCCAAGTTCGAGCATGTTCAGGACATTTGTGTAGGAGAGCTCATATTGGAGGGAAAATCCGACGATATCAAAATCCTTCAAGGGGGTATGTGATTCAAGAGAAGAGAGGGGAATATTATTTTT
>JAUVKS010000150.1 GCA_030596145.1 Pseudomonadota bacterium
GCACCCGGTTGTAGCTATAGAAAGCACACTGGCTGAAGGAAGAAAATGATACAGAGGTTTCTTTTCAACAGGATCAATATGTACCGCACAGGGATTACCATAAACCAGCGTATAAAGCTTACCGTTCTTGTTGACGTGAGACTGGCACCTGCTCCGGGCATTCGGCTCCAGGATACACTGATTCGGGCAGGTCAGGCACTGGACATTTTTACCCAGCTCCACCTTATAATAGACTTCCTTCGACCACTTCCAGAGCTTCTCAGGGGCATCGTTTTGAATGATTTCTTTCTCATTTTTTCCAGAAGACGAAAACCACCGCGCAAAGGCATCCGTGGGAGAAACGGCGAGCGTGCAGGCAATACCCGTTTTAATCAATTCCCTTCGCGTCAGGTACATTATCTTTTCCTCCACCTCCGGATCACGAAATATATATTGATTGCCGCATGAACGGCAAAGACCACAATCAGAACATATACAAAGATGTTGTGTATATAAAGATAATTTTCGGCAGTTGCCAACCGCGAGATAAACTCATATTCCCCGGTTATACCGTATCCTGTAAACAACAGAACTGGTATAATAAAAAGAAGCAGCCAACCTGTCAGTCGGTTTACCTTGATGAGATATTTATTCATATCGAAGTCTTTCTCTGAACCAGCAACCCCAGGATGATGAATATTTTAAATACTATCAGAAGTGAACAGGTATAATAAATCCCAAAAACGGGGATAATAAAGAGGCTTACAACAAGCGCCCCCAAGCTTGCTCCCAAAAGATCTGCGGCATAAAGGGAGCCGGCCGTTTCCCATGGAGAGGAAAAGAGAATCCTTCCGGCAATGGGGAACTCATACCCTGTCAATGCGCCGATAAGAACTGTCAGGACAGCAAGGACTGAGTTTCCAAGCAGAGCCTGCCCCCAAAAGAGCATTATCATAAATAGAACGAGGTAGGCTACAATCGCCACTTCAATCCCCAAGATCGACCTGCTGCTTATTGCACGGTTTTTTGAAATCACTCTATTTGCCATGAAACTGCCCACGGCAAGCCCAAACATAAATGAAGCTATGATAAAGCCTATTCCGGTATAAACACTGCCGTGAAAAATCTGGTAACAGAGGAGAATAACTACCTCCATGGATGCAGCCGTAAAACCTGTCGAAAATATGGCCCTTCTGATCATCCCGATACGGGAAAAATATAGAACGAAGAAGAGAGAAACCGCAATCAAAATTATCCGGTAGTTTTCCTGGAACATACTAAGCCAGACACGCATCCGGTAGAAAAACGCCGTGGGACGAAAATCGTGGTTTGTCGGAACATTATCAATAATAGCGCCTTCTACAAAGGAAAGTCTCTCAGGAGTGACTCTCCCTGCAAGGTAATTCTCATTTACGTAAACGGTTTCAATCTTCCGGGAAGAGATAAGCGAAGCTATATCAGAAGACAGCGACGAGTCGGAGGCGATGAAGATATTCCTTTCCCCCGGTATAATCAGGACATTCTTGAAGATCTGTTTCAGTGTGTTTTTGAGGGTTGAGAGGAAGCGTGCCTGATCCTCACTGATATAATTCTCCGCCCCCGGAACACCGAAGCATATGACAGCTCCCGGCAGGAGGACTGATTTGGCTTCTTTGAAGAATTCAAGGGTATAAAACCGGTTGAGCTGGAGCGATCCGGGAGGGGGAAGATCAAGGATGATGGCGTCATATTTTTTATCCGTTTTTTGGATAAATTTTCTACCATCATCCTGATGCAGGTGTACCTCCGGCGGGAAACGAACATCAAGGTGCTGCATCCCGGCGGATATTATAGCGGGATCGAGCTCAACATAATCAAGATGCCCGACATTATACTTCAGGATTTCGTCAACAACACCGGCCATACCGCCTGAAATCAGGAGGACGGACTCAACTTTCGGAAGCTGAGGAAGTGCGTAATGCACGATTTCCTCATTGGCAAAGGTGTTGGGAATCGAGAAGAGATGCCCCCCGCTCTCGAAAAAGGATATCTGGTCATGACTCTGTGTGACAACCAGCCTTCCGTAAGGGGATTCCCGGTGATCTACTATCTTCTGGTGCGGATAAAGCCATCGCAGGGAGATGTTATCCAGGTTTACAAACCAGCCAATACAAAAAAGGGATATCAGCGCGAAGATTCCCAGAAAGCTGTAAAATAATCCCTTACCGTAACCATCAGGCTTAAGTGATAGAAACCCCATAAGACATAAAAAGGCGGGAAGATACAAGGCGGTCAGATTGTTACAAAAGTGAACAAGGATGAAGGTGAAAATAACCCCTCCCAGTATATCGCCGATATTGTCAAAAAAGTAGACTCTTCCGATGCTGCGATCATCGGGACCGCTGAAGGCGAGGACACTGCAGGCAAGGGTAAGCAGTCCCCCGGAAAGAATGCAATATGGAAGCAGCAGAATCAATGCCCATATGATGAGGGGTCCGATGCCGGGAAGTTCCCCCCTGATGAAGAGCTCATTTCTGAGAAAGCGGATAATGATAATATGAAAAATAGGCAGAAAGGCAACAAAATAAAGGGATATGCGAAGCAGGGCCATCTGCACCCGTCCAGATGTTATAAACTTCCCCAGCCATGCCCCCAATCCCGTAAGCAGAAGCCAGAGCGAAAAGAGAACCCCAAGAACTATCTCATTCCCTTCAAAAACATTTATAAATTCACGGATAACGGTAATCTGGGTGATTACCGAAGATATACCGAGGACAGTAATCGCAAAGGGAATAGCAAGGGTATTGGTGTTTCGTGCCATGGATTATTTAAACCTCTGAGGGTTTCTCATGTGATTGCTTCGTCACTACAGTTCCTCACAATGACATTACAAAAACCTTTTCCGTCATTGCGAGCCGAAGGCGTGGCAATCTCACTTTAATATCCTTGAAATAAAAGCACTACATGATATACTTATATTTCTGACGGCGTTCACTTTCATAGATACTTCAAACCCCTTTCTCCCGCTTCAATTTAATCGGCCTGAACCAGAAGGAAAGCAAAACGATTATGAAAAAAATCAGTGTCAGATAGGTGATTCTCTCAAGGGTTACTAAATCTTCAATATAGATCATACTCTCTACTTTTTCTATTATAAAGGATCCTGGGTAGACGGCACCGGATATATCTTTCGATTTCAGGTAAGCTTCAAGATAGGTCAGGGGGCAGACAGTATGAGTAAGCTGCATAATGATTGCTGCGATCAGGGCAGCCAGGTGAAGTAACCTCCACCTGGACAAATTGAAATAGAGAAACACCGGAAACCCCAGTACCACAAACAGAATCCACATAAAGTGGGTAAATATAACAAAATCGGCAGCAACTTTGTAAAACATTGTTCCATAATAATACCATAAAAATGAATAAATTCTGGAAAATAATATCAATATCAGCACTGATCTTCTTTATCGCAGCCATCTCACCGGTAAAAGGAGCATTTAAGGCCGACTCCGATGAGAAGACTTTTACGTCTATGCGAAAAGGGATGGTAAACAAACAAATTATCAGGAGGGGTGTCCGGAATGAAGATGTTATCCGGGCAATGATGACCGTTCCCCGCCACCGGTTTGTCCCGAAAGGGTGGGTACTGATGGCCTATGACGACACACCCCTGCCGATAGGTTACGGACAGACAATCTCCCAGCCCTATATTGTGGCATACATGACAGAAATCCTTAACCTGGATAAGGAGAGCCAGGTTCTCGAAGTCGGAACAGGTTCGGGCTACCAGGCGGCAATCCTTTCCTGTATCGCAAAGGAGGTATGCACGATTGAGATCATCCCGGAACTTGCAGAACCGGCATCTCTCAGATTGAAAAAACTGGATTATCAAAATGTTAAAGTCACATGCGGCGACGGTTACTACGGCTGGCCGGAACATGCGCCTTTCGATGCCATAATCGTAACCGCTGCGGCCGGCCATATTCCTCCGCCACTTTTGAAACAACTCAAAGCGGGCGGCAGGATGGTCATCCCCGTTGGCGGCCCCTTCATGATTCAGAATCTGATCCTGGTGGAAAAGGACAACGCCGGAAAAATAACCACCAGAAACCTGATGTCAGTACGTTTCGTACCCCTTACCGGTAAGCACGAATAACCCATGACCTCACACCCGTCAATCAAGAGAACCCAGCTTTCTGTCTTCCTTATCTCAACCGCCCTGATAACCTACGAAATACTCCTGTTCAAGATATTCTCCATACAGTACTGGCACCACTTCGCCTACCTGATTGTCAGTATCGCCCTGCTCGGCTTCGGCGCAAGCGGCACCTTCATTTTTCTGTTTAAAACAAAGCTGAAAAACAACTTTTCAACGGTCTTATACCTCTTCCCCCTTCTGCTGCTTCTATCCATCTGGATAAATATCTGCCTGAGCTATGTTATCGCCTTCAACCCGCTCATGATAATCTGGCAGCCGTTTGAAACATTGAATCTTCTCTATATCAGCCTTGCCATGTTCATCCCATTTTTCCTCGGCGCCGTGTGCATAGGACTCAGTTTTTCCATCTTCCCGAAAAATATCTACAGGATATACTTCTCCAACCTGACAGGCTCCGGTATCGGAAGCCTTTTGATACTGCTCACAGTTTTTCACTTAGGTCCTTATGAAATTATCCTCATTATTTCCATAATAACTATCTGTGCGACTCTTGCAGCTGCGAGCGGCCGCACGCAGACCGTGGTTTCGGCAATCATCCTGATTGCGATAGTCCCGCTCTACCTTATTTTGCTGCATGACAAGCCGGTATACATGAGCAAATTCAAGGACCTCTCTCTTGCCAGAAGCCAGATGGGGGCAAAAATTGAGGCGGAAACATTCGGCCCGCTCGGCCTTGTCACCGTTCTGGACAACCCTGCATACCATTACCTGCCCGACCTGAGCCTGAACTGTCCATTTGAATTGCCGAAGCAGAAAGGCCTTTTCCTGAATGGAGATTCGGCGGGCGCCATCAACAGGTTCACTGGAGACATGGAGGACATACGCTTCATGGATTATCGCACTACCTCCCTTCCCTACAAGCTTTTGAACGATCCGGATGTGCTCATCATCGGCGGAGGGGCGGGAACGGAGATACTGAACGCGAAGTTCCACATGGCAAAGGACATTTCCGTTGTGGAAATGAACGGGGATATTATCCGTCTCATGCAGGGGAAATATCGC
>JAUVKS010000029.1 GCA_030596145.1 Pseudomonadota bacterium
CTCCGACAAGAAAACCATAAGCCCAAAAAAAGAAACCCCCAAAGCACAACCGGTCAGGAAGGCAGTAAAAAAGAAAACTCCGGCAAAGGCAAAGAAACCTGTAGTCAAGGCGAAAGCCAGGCAACGCGAAGAGGAATCCAAACATGTCACCATAGATTTTGATAACGTTGATATCCGGGTCTTTATTAAATTTATCAGCGAGTTGACAGGTAAAAATTTCGTTATTGACAGGAAGGTTAAAGGAAAGGTTACCATCATTTCTCCGAGGAAGATTTCGGTAAATGAGGCTTATAAGGTATTCGAGTCCGTTCTTGAGGTGCACGGGTTTACAGTTGTTCCCGCAGGGGATATCGTAAAAATCCTCCCCTCTCGTGATGCGAGGGAGGAAAATATTGAAACACGCCTGAAAGTGGGAGCAATAAGCCCTGAAGACAGAGTAATCACCCAGATTATACCTCTGAACTATGCCAACCCAGATGAGTTGAAAAAGATATTCACCCCTCTGATCTCAAAATCGAGCATAGTTCTATCCTATCCCCCCACAGGCATGCTGATTGTAACAGACCTACTTTCTAATATTCAGAGACTACTCAAGATTATTAGCGCACTGGATGTTGAAGGCATTGGAGAACAAATTTCCGTAATCCCCCTTCAATATGCCTCCTCTCCGGAAACTGCTAAATCATTAAACCAGATTTTCAATCAGAATCGACCCTCAAAAAGAGGAATGATTAGTCGCCATATTAAAATTGTGGCCGATGAACGTACCAATACGATCATTACATTGGCCAGCGAAAATGAGACATTAAACATCAAACAACTCATATATCTTTTGGACAGGGAAGTCCCCAAAGGCGAGGCAAAAGTGCGTGTCTACCGCCTTCAATATGCCGATGCCGAAGAGCTGACAAATGTCCTGATGAGTCTACCTGATAAGGAAACTCCTCAAAAGGGTAAGGCCCCTTTTCTATCAAAAGACATAAAGGTCGTGCCTGATAAGGCCACAAATACCCTTATTCTTACAGCGGGCCGGGATGACTATATTGTTCTCGAAAACGTGATTAAAGAGCTCGATATCCCCCGTCCTATGGTCTACATCGAAGCGCTTATTATGGAGGTCAATGTAGATAAGGGGTTAAACCTTGGTGTAGAATGGATGGGAGGAGAATACATAAGTGATAGTGCGGGTCGAACCAAAGTTTATGGAGGAGGGTTTAGTGGCGGAGGACAATATCCGAATCTTACCGATGTTGCAACAAAAGGTATTCTTCCAACAGGGTTTTCCCTTGGCATATTCGGTGAAACACTTAAGATCGGTGATTTAGTATTCCCAAATTTGGGTGCAATTCTTCAGGCGTATGAAAAGGATCAGGATGTCCATATACTCGCAACTCCCCAGTTACTTACCCTGGATAATGAAGAGGCAGAAATATATGTTGGCCAAAATGTGCCTTACCAGACCAGGCAAGAAACCTCTTCCACTGACTTAGATTACAGCACTTACGAATACAAAGACGTAGGAGTGAC
Source organism: Pseudomonadota bacterium (assembly GCA_030596145.1). Classification (GTDB taxonomy): domain Bacteria; phylum Desulfobacterota; class Syntrophia; order Syntrophales; family JADFWA01; genus JADFWA01. The sequence continues at coordinate 1,528 of JAUVKS010000029.1, forward strand.
CTTAAAAATAACACCTCAGATTAGCCATGAACGCTTTGTCCGACTCAAGATATTCCAAGAAGTCACAAAACTGGTAAAGGAAGTAGGTCAACAAAGCGACCGGCCCACAACACTAAAACGCACCGCCAAGACAACGGTAACAATCAAAGATAATAACACGATAGTTATAGGCGGTCTGATAGGGGACGATGTTACAAACACTGAATACAAGGTCCCCTGTCTTGGAAACATCCCAATTCTGGGTTGGTTATTTAAATATCAGAGCAGGTCGAGTGAAAAACGAAACCTGTTTATATTCATAACTCCCCACATCATTGAGAACCCAGCTGAGGCAAAGGCACTCTATAAAGAGAAACAGGAACATATCAACAAGGTTGAAGAAGGGGTTATCAAAACGTACAAAAAGAAACGTGAGAAAAAATAGGTTGAGGGGGGAACTATGGCTCAAGATTTAACATCTCTTGATTCTCAACTTGCGATGTACGGCCTTTCCGAAGAGGCTATTGCAGATGCCAAAAAGATTCATGCCACAAAAGGTGGAAGCATCGTTGATATACTGATCCAGAAAAAGGCCATAACCGAAACGGATCTCCTCGAAGCGATGAGCGCTCAATTTGATATCCCCTTCTGGCCTAATCTTCCCACGGAAGATCTCAAGATTGATTTCACGAAGCAAATCCCGATCCAATTTTTAAAGAAGCATAGAATTGTACCCCTGGAAACCCCAAACGGCACCTTCATAGCGGTGAATGATCCTTCCAATTTTCAATCCCTCGACGTTCTTCGTCACATCCTTGGTTGGGAGGATATTCGGGTTGTTCTTTCCAGCCAAGCAACTATTCTTTCCTCTATAAATTTTGCGTATGACCAAAGCAGCGATTCTGCCGAGGAATTTATTCAGGATATGAACGAGGAATCTCCAGACAGCATTATTTCTGAAATCGGGGAAACTGCTGATCTGCTGGACGACACCAGTGACGCGCCAATAATAAAGCTATTCAATCTTGTATTGTCCCGAGCAGTAAAAGACCGGGCCAGCGATATCCATATAGAACCATACCAGAACTCACTCGTGATCAGATACAGGATTGACGGAATACTATATAATATCCTAAACCTACCTAAAAGGATTCAATCTTCTCTGGTATCCCGCGTAAAGATTATGGCAAAACTTAATATCGCCGAAAAGAGACTACCCCAGGATGGGAGGATTGATATAAAAATTGGAGACAGAAGTGTTGACATTCGCGTATCAGTAATTCCTACTGCTTTCGGCGAACGTGTTGTCCTGAGACTTCTTGATAAGACAGGTATAATCTTTAAACTTATCGATCTGGGAATTGAGAGAGAGCGGTTTGAATTATTTAATAATCTCATTAAATCTCCCTACGGAATTGTTCTGGTAACGGGTCCAACCGGAAGCGGAAAGACCACCACCCTCTATGCTGCTCTCTCCACCATAAACGATCCGGAAATAAACATTATTACAATAGAAGATCCGATAGAGTATCAGATAGAAGGTATTGGGCAGATACAGGTTAACCCAAAGATAGATATAACATTCGCCAAAGGACTAAGGTCTATTGTAAGGCAGGATCCCGATGTAATCCTGGTAGGAGAGATTCGAGACAGGGAGACTGCTGAAATTGCCATTCAATCTTCACTAACGGGACATCTGGTCTTTTCTACCCTCCATACTAATGACGCGGCCAGCGCCATTACCCGCATCATAGATATGGGGATAGAACCATTTTTAGTAACATCTTCTGTCATCGCAATAATTGCCCAGAGACTGATACGAATTCTCTGCCCTGAATGCAAAGAGGCTTATATTCCAGACGATGAGTCGCTGGCTAAAATTGATATTGACAGGCATATATTGGAAGATCACAAAATTTACATGAGAAAAGGATGTGCCGCCTGTATGAATACCGGCTACAAGGGCAGAACGGCAATCTTTGAAATGATGGTCCTCGATGATCACCTGAAAAAATTGATCTTACTGACATCTGATGCAAATCAAATAAAAAGAACTGCAATTGAGTCCGGGATGTCAACCTTGCTCCAGGATGGTACGCGTAAAGTTCTGGAAGGAAGCACTACCATTGAAGAAGTATTCAGAGTAACCAGAACTTGAACGGAAGATCACCACACTAAAATTTCCCAAAAAACAGCAAAATCTACCCGATTTTCCAGGTGGTATCGGTTGCGGTGTCCTTAAGAATTATTCCTTTTTGGGCAAGGGCATCTCTGATTTCATCGGCCATTTTCCAGTTCTTTACTGCCCTTGCTGCTATTCTTTCTTCAATCAAGCGCTCAATTTCTTCCACATTCAAGCCACTTTTTTGAACTTCTCGATCTCTGTCCTTCCGGAAATATTCGTCAGCATCTTCGAGGAACAATCCCAATACCTTGCCCACTTCTTTTATATATTTCTGCGCGACATCCAGTACAAAGAGATTCTCAGCAGATATGACAATGTCTTCCTCTGCCAGATAACCGTTAATCAGTCTAACCACGTCGAATATGTAACCAATGGCCAAAGCGGTATTGAAATCATCATCCATTGCTTCGGCAAACCTGCCAGGAAGGGCTTCAATCTTCTCGAATACATCTCTATCCCTTCCAGAAAGATCTTTTTCTGAAATTTCTGAAAAATCTACATCCGTTGCAAGAACATCTTTAACATTCTTCAAGGTAGAATAGAATCTCTCCATTCCCAGCCTCGCCTCAGTCAGAGAGTCACTGGAAAAGTCCACAGGACTCCTGTAATGGCTCTGGAGCATAAAAAGTCTTAATACCTCTGGATGGTAAACCTTAAGTATCTCCTTGATGGTAAGAATATTACCAAGAGACTTGGACATCTTTTCACTGTCCATCCTGATAAAACCATTGTGTATCCAATAATTTGCGAAGGTTTTACCGGTAGCACCTTCCGACTGCGCAATTTCATTTTCATGATGGGGAAAGATCAGATCCTTCCCACCCCCGTGTATATCAAAGGTGTCTCCCAAAAACCTCTGGCTCATAACCGAACATTCTATATGCCATCCCGGTCTGCCCCTTCCCCAGGGACTATCCCACCAGGGCTCTCCCTCCTTACTCACCTTCCAGAGAACAAAATCGAGAGGATTTTCCTTTTTCTCATCCACCGCTACGCGTGATCCGGCCACCATATCCTCCAGATTTCTCCCGGACAGCTTCCCGTATCCCTTAAATTTTTCAACGGAGAAATAAACATCACCCTCTCCCACATATGCCAACCCTTTTTCCAGAAGGGTAGTTATATGCCTGATCATCCCCTTGATGTTCTCCGTAGCCTTGGGAACCACCGTGGGTCTCGCCACACCGAATGCATCCATGTCTTCGTTATGTTCTTTAATATACCTTTCAGATATCTCCGAAATACTTACTCCCTCGGCATTTGCCTTTTCTATAATTTTATCATCTATATCAGTAAAATTCTTTACATAATTTACATTGTAATCCTTGTATTTCAGATACTTGGTAATAATGTCAAAAACTACCGCGGAGCGTGCATGACCCACATGACAGATATCATAGGCCGTGATACCGCACACATAGATTCCAACCTTTTTATCCTCAATAGGCTTGAATTCCTCTTTCCGTGCCGTCAACGTATTGTAAAATCTTAAGGTCATTTCAACCTCCAAACTTCGGTTTTTAAACCCGCCTTTAGAAAGAAAGCTTTGAATTTTGTCATTTCGAGGAGCGTCGGCGACGAGAAATCTTAATGATACGGACCTGTTGAGATTTCTCCCTGCGGTCGAAATGACAATTAATGATAGTTATGCAAAATCTCAGAAAAGGGGTAGGGAGATTTTACGGAAACAGTGATACCAGATCCAGCCCGGTGTCTTCCCTAAAGCCACACATGAGATTCATGTTCTGTATAGCCTGGCCTGCGGCACCCTTCACGAGGTTATCAATTGTGGATACTATTATAACTCTTTTTGTCCTGCTGTCTATAGTAAGTCCGATGTCACAATAATTGGACCCTTTAACGGAAGAAATGTTGGGAAATGCCCCCACTTTGTAAATCCTGACAAACTTCTCATCCTTGTAAAATTCCTTATAAAAATCTATCAGGGCAGCAGTAGACACACTCTTCTGAAGGGTTGCGTATATCGTATTTAGTATCCCCCTGTTTACAGGCAGCAGGTGGGGGGCAAAGGAAATCTTCACGTCACTCCCGGCAAGGAGTCCGAGTTCCTGTTCCATCTCGGGGATGTGACGATGCTGGTTAATCTTATAAGCTTTAAACCCCTCATCAACCTCACAGAAGAGTGTCCCGATCTGTGGTTCACGTCCCGCACCGCTGACCCCCGATTTCGAATCAACAATAATCGACGTAATGTCGATCCACCGTTTTTTCAGCAGAGGGGCCAGGCCAAGGATAACGCCAGTTGGATAACATCCAGGATTCGCTACAAGCTTCGCAGCCTTAACATCATCCCTGTATAATTCGGGAAGGCCGTAAACCGCTTCCTTTATCAAATCCGGAACTATATGTTTCCTATACCACTGCTCGTATATGTTTATATCCCGCAGGCGAAAATCGGCACTCAGATCAATGACCTTTTTCCCTGCCTCCAAAAAGAGGGGAACAGCCTCCATAGATACACCATGGGGCAGAGCTAAAAAAACAACGTCGCAAAGACCGGCAACCTCATGAGGAGATGCGTCCATAAATTTCCTATCGGTCAACCCCTCAAAAACCGGAAATACGTCGGAAACCGGAACTCCATTAAACTTCCTTGACGTAAGCGCAACAACATCAACTTCCGGATGTCTGCCAAGAAGCCTTAGCAGTTCCTGCCCAGTATAGCCACTGGCTCCATATATACCAACTTTTAACATAGTATCTCTTCACATACGAAAAAGGGAGGCCGCAACCTCCCTTCGTTATTAACATTATCTTTTGGAAAACTGGAACCTCTTCCTCGCCCCTGGTTGTCCGTATTTCTTTCTCTCTTTTATACGAGAATCTCTTGTCAGGAAGCCTGCCTTTTTCAGAACCGGTCTAAGGGCAATATCGTATTCAAGAAGGGCCTTGGATATACCATGTTTAATGGCACCTGCCTGACCTGCAATACCGCCCCCCCGAACATTAATATTGAAATCAAACTTGCCTGTTTGTTCTGTAATGTCAAGGGGTTGCTGAATCAGCATCTTGAGGGCATCCCGAGTAAAATAGTCATCAAAATTTCTCTTGTTCACAATCAGAGTACCATTCCCCTCTTTCATCCACACCCTCGCTATAGCGCTCTTCCTTTTTCCTGTGGCATAATAACGCTTTTCTTCCATATTTATCTCCTACGCATAATTTTCATACAAGCACACAGCAATTAGCTATCAGTACTTTTAATTCAAAATTTAAAAATAGTTCGTATCCCTTTGTTTTTTCCTGATAGCTGATTGCTAATAGCTATACACTTACTACTACAATTCCAGCAGCCTGGGGGTTTGAGCTTCATGGGGATGCTCGTTCCCGCTATATACCTTTAACTTTTTAAGCATCTGCCTTCCCAGAGAGTTTTTTGGCAGCATACCTTTAACTGCTATTCGCAATAGCCTCTCCGGTTTCTCCATCAACAGCTTCCCGGCTGATATCGACTTAATTCCTCCCGGGTAGCCGGTATGATGATAATACATTTTATCAGTTAATTTTTTACCTGTAAGAAAAACCTTATCGGCATTCACAACGACTACAAAATCTCCAGTATCAACATGGGGAGTGTAAATAGGTTTGTGCTTGCCCTTCAAACGCTTTGCGATTTCACTTGCAAGTCTTCCAAGTACCTTCCCCTCTGCATCAATCAGATACCAATCTCTCACAATATCTTCTTTCTTAGCATTAAATGTCTTCATAAAACCACCACACCTTTAAAAAATTGGTTGGATAATGTACGCAATTTAAGCACGTTTGTCAAGCTAAAAACCTGAAAATATTTATTGCTGGATTACTCTACTTAGGATTTTAGATTTCAGGTCTTGCTGTTGCTTTTCCTACCTCCCCTAACCCGTACAGGGAAAAGACCACCATCCACACCCTGTCATAATCATCGTCAGAATATGTAACTTCCACACCCCAGCACTGTCTATGGTAATCTAGGCCGTAGGTTGTCTCTAAATATATATCGTCTAGCTCATTTTTTCTGAGAACATACCTCAGATCAAGGTAATCAGTAATCATAGCCTTCAGGTAAACATTTATTTCTTCCAAGGTCTCCTGTGTATATCTATACTCCAGAGTGGCAGAATCACCTCTCCAATCGCTCAGGCTAAGATCGTAGTTGGTCTTTTCCCATTTACCCGAGTTAACATTATAGCTTACATCTGCATCGAAAGAAAAATACTGAAAAGGATCAAAATTGATCTCCATGTCCACATTGCTGAAGGGTCTTTTTTCGTTTCCATAGTTGTCTTCTCGATGCTTCCTCCCTTCTCTGATATCATACGTTTGACTCAGCTTGATGCGTAGAAATTCCCTGTAACTTATACCCCCATCTCCCCCTTTTAGTCTGGCCATCAGGGTATTGGTCAGGGAATAGGTCAAACTGTTCTCCTCCTCTACCCTTTCCGCAAAATCGGGCATATCACCCTGATAAATATAAGGAATATAAGTATAGGTCACCTCTGGCTTAATTACATGCTGTATCTTGTCGACCGTCCCACCTCTCACATTAAAGATTCTATGAACTTCCGTGGAAAGAACCGATCCGATATTGTATATCTCACGGCTACCATGCTCCTCTTTTCCCACCCCCTGGAGATCACTGCCATCCCAGAAAGTTTCTCTGAATCCAATCTCCGGAGTAAACTGGAGATAGTCACCAAAGTTGAGCGGCAAGGAAAACGCAGGGTGAACATCATAAAGGTCTCCCTTGTCTCCCTCGGTTCTATAATAATGGTCATATGAAGAATCCAATTCAAAATTGAGTGGAGTGTTAAAGACTGGCCGTTTGATACCGGTCAGGGTTATTTCAGGGTATTTTTGCAGGGTTGAATCATTGTCATAGCTTTCAAAATTATCTGTGTACTGAACAAGTGCGGTAAGATTAAAGAACCTCCATTCCTTAACAAGACGGGCTGTTGAGTCCAGCGATGCGAGAGACTTATCACCCAGAAAGGAAACTTTACCAAACCTGCGTTTCCCATCCTCCGAGTAATTAGCTAAATACCAGTTGTAATCGGAGAAATCTCTGAAGTACCAGTTGTCAGAAACCCTCTTTATATCTGTTCTTAAGTAAAAACCGGGACTGAAAGTAGTCTCATGATTAAAATAATATGACCACCTTTCCTGCTTTTCTCGCCAATTCCGGCTTAGACCACCTTTTTCGACCATAGCCCCGGTCTTTTTGTCATTGAGATAGTCAGCATAAAATGTGCCGAATGAGTCCTTACTGATAAAGTACCTAAATTCCATCCCCTCTTTCAATCCTCTCTTGTCCATATAGCGTTGATAAAATGTAGCATCGGCATTCTTTGAGATTGCCCAGTAGAGAGGAAGCTCTATGTCCCAGCCATTCTTATCCTGCGAATACGAGATACGGGGGAAGAGCAAACCTGATTGCCGCGTAGTCTTTGCGGGAAATATCAGATACGGCATATATAAAAGGGGGAAATTCTTCACCTGAAAGGTACCATGTTTTATTGTACCGTAACCGTCAATGGTTACATCCAGCTCTTTTCCGGCAAATCTCCAGGCAGGATAATCTCCGTCACAGGTGGTTGCTGCGGCATCTTTGAGATGATAGGTAGCTTCCCCCGTTTTCTCAATCTCCTTCCCAATTATATAAAAATGGCTCTTGGCAAAAAATAACTTTCCTTCGTAAATTGTACCTGTTTTTGTGGTAATATTAAATTTAACTCTGTCCCCTTCCAGTATATCGTCATCACTCTTGATATAAACATTTCCGGAAGCGTCCGCATCACCTGTCGTCATATTAAAGGTTACAGAATCAGCCTTTAGAAGACCGCCGGCGAAAATAATCACAGCGTTCCCCTTCGCACTATAAGTATCAGTATCTCTGTCATAGGCAACACTGTCAGCCTCTATATTTACCGGTTCTTTTGAAATCTTCCTTTCGGCAGCAATGGGAAAATTAATCAGAAAAAAAAACAATAGGAGGATAACAGTGATAAAAAGGAGGATTTTCTTCATTCTGACTCCTGACTTTTGATTCCTGGTTTCTGACTCCAGAGTTTCTTTATCTCTCCGACAAGATAAAGCGAACCGGTCACACATATAAGATCATCTTTTCCAGCAAGGGCAAAAGCCCGCGAAAGAGCCTTGCCAGAATCCCCGATAACTTCTATACTATTAGTGTACATTTTTGCAACAGGCAACATATCCCCCGAATGCAGGGCTCGTTTCTCCTTCGGGCTGGTAAGGATAAGTCTGTCAGCAAAAGGTGACAATTTCTTTAACATGATCCTGTAGTCTTTATCACCAAGTACGCCGAAAATAAGTACCAACTTTCTATAGAAAAAATTCTCTCTAAACGCACGGCAAAGAACAGAAGCACCTGCCGGATTGTGGGCACCATCCACAACTAACATGGGAGATTTACAAAGCACTTCCAATCTCCCTTCCCACTTCACATTTTTCAAACCACGGGTTACGCCACCATCGTCAATATCAAACCCCGAGGCCGTCAAAAGTTCTATCGTGCCAAGAGCCACGGCGGCATTTTCCATCTGGTGTCTCCCGATCAAGGGACAAACAAGATTACTATAATTTTTTTCGATTCCCTTATAGGAAAAAGTGCCTTTCTTCGTTGTTCTGAATTTTATTTCTTTCCCCACATGGTGAAGCCTCGCCCGTCGTGAGCGGCAGATATTATCCAGTACTTCTAAAACACTTTTTTGTTTCGCCGCCGTTATGCATACTCCTCCATTTTTGATAATTCCCCCTTTTTCCAAGGCGATGGCTCCTAAATTATTGCCAAGATATTCCCTGTGCTCAAGAAAGATATTGGATATCACAGACACATCGGGTACTACAAGATTTGTTGCGTCCAGCCTTCCACCCATTCCAACCTCCAAAACAGCCACATCTATGTTGCTCCGGCAAAAATGGAGGAAAGCCAAAGCGGTAATGAATTCAAAGTAAGTTATATCCTCTTTAACCTGCTCACGCACCTCGTGGGTAAGTTCGGAGAGTTCTCCTACCGATATCATACGATCATTTACCCTTACCCGCTCCCTGACATCGACGAGATGGGGCGAGGTATAAAGACCAACCCTTGTCCCTCCCTCTGAAAGGACAGAGGAGATCATCGCCGCGATGGAACCTTTACCATTGGTTCCACCGACCAGTACCGCTCTGTATTTCTCATGGGGATTGTTCAATCTATCAAGAAGTCGGGAAACAGGGCCAAGGCCCAAACGGATTCCCCTCCCACTCAATACTGAAAGATATTCAAGGGGATCTTGGACGATCATTTGATTTCAGCGTTCAGCTATCAGCCGTCAGCTCATACTCCTTTCTAACTGTAAGGGCCAAATCTAAAGTTGAAAGTTTTACCCGAAACCTAAAAGTTGGGGCAAACGGTATATTACTGAGCGCTCAGTCAATTCTTATTACTTCTCCTTCGCTCAGGATATGAACATCCACGTTTCTGATCAAAGCTACCTCTTCCCTGATGGTCTTTTCGTACTGGGGCTTCATGTGAAAAAGACAAATGCGGGGTGTCAGAACACCCAATTTCTTTAATTCACTATCAAGTCTATCGGGCGTAAGGTGACCGGTAACATCGGCAGTCTCTTTCATACTATTGGGAAGTGATACCTCAATAAATACAGCCTTAAGATTCTCCAGCTCTCGTGCAACTTTCCATATCTCCTCCGTTGGCCCTGTATCCCCTATAAAGATTACAGAACCACCTTCAAATTCTATCAAGAAGGCAACTGTCTCAACGGTATGACTAACCCTGACAGCAGTAATCGCAAGATTATCTAACTGGAATTTTACGCCCGGTTGGATTACCTCAAATTTAAGGATATGATCCTCTGGAGTCGGAATCGCTGAAAAATCAGGCCACATAATATTATTAAAAAGATGTGTTTTCAGTGCATCAATAATCCCCTGCGTAGTCATAACTTTAACCGCCGGACCTTCCTTTTTACTATAATAAACATTATCAGCCAGAAACACTATGTCACGTACATGATCGAGATGAGCATGAGTTATAAGAATATAGTCTATAGCAATCTGTTCTTCTATTGACAGTACAGAAGTGATTGTTCCGGCATCGAGTAAAACCGTCCCGTCCAACAAAAAACTGGTGGTATTGTAGCCGGGAAACTGAGACCCGTGACAACCTAACACCCTTATATTCATATAATTATTTTCCTCACGCTTCCAGAATTGAAAAATTGAAGATCCCCGTCCGCTCACGGCGAACCTTAGTCAGATGGGGCATGCATTAAGAATATTTAACAATATAAATGTTGGCAGGTAAATCTTATTTTCCCTTAATGATACCCTGAAACACCGGTTGCAATACCAATATTACGAGTTTCCAAGTTAATGTGAGAGGTTTGAATAACTATCATTATTTGTCATTTCGACCGCAGGGAGAAATCTTAACAGGCCTGTATCATTAAGATTTCACGTCGCTGACACTCCTCGAAATGACAAAATTTAAAGCTCTCAATGTAAGAAACTCTGAAATTCCTTGACAGGCACTACATTATCCTCCAAGGATTGAAATAAGGCTGAAAGTTTGTAAAAAGTATCAAGACCTCAAATAGCCATACGCCCTTTGCCCTTAGATCATTATAAGATTATTCCTCCGGTATTATCTTAAACATCTCATCACCAGGACGAACACGCTCCGTTACCTTAATACCTATATAATCACCTACCACTGCCTTTTCAACCTTTTTGTTATCTACTTCCAAAGAATCAATTTTATCTTCGAAATCTGTG
>JAUVKS010000080.1 GCA_030596145.1 Pseudomonadota bacterium
CCACCCGTTCCTCTTGATAAAGACATCAGTCTTTACAGCCTACTTGACGAAAACTACAGTATCATGATCCGGCATAAAATAAACCCCTGCTCCGGCTCACCCTCTACACCGCTTGTTGAATGGCGAAGAACGATCAGCAAAGCTTTTAAAGAAAGCCTGAATAACAAGGATTTTTTCCACCCATCAGAACTCCCATCTTATGTGAGAGAGACCATTTCAGGAAACATCGTCACCTGCCCCGACGGTATATTACTTATCGGCTTTGAATCTCCCGCACCATTAGAAACAGATCTCTTCAAACTCCTTGAAGAAAAAGCCAATATCCAATACGAAGTACGCGTTCAGCTATCAGCTATCGGCTTTCAGCAAAAACAAAAGCATCTCGAAGCCATTACGCTCCCCTCCCCCGAACAGGAAGTAATATATCTTGCCCATCGCCTGATTGAGGATGCACAATCCCTACCTTTGCACCGCATAGGAGTTGTCGTACCCGACCTGAATTCTTACTCCGATATGATTGAGAGATGCCTGAAGGAATTGACGGGTGGGGAACCTCCGGAGGGAACATCGTGGTTCAACATAACCCTTGGCATACCTCTCATTGACTCGATGCTGATCAAGGCCGCCCTCATTCCCCTGAGACTTATGTCAGAAGGTGAGTCCCGTGAATTGTTTCTCTCACTCATCCAGTCACCCTACTACAGATGCTGGCAGGGACAACGCCACCATTGCGCCAGGGCAGACATAATCTGGAGAAGACGCTCCGTTGAATCGGGCTTTTCTAACCTGTTAGACTCCCTGAAAAAAGATGATCCGGAAATACTGAAAAAAATCCTTTGTGAAGAAGCGAAAGGTCTTCTCAAATTCGCCAGGCTAAATTTCTCATACAGAAAATAAGCTAACTACAGGATAAACGCAGTTGAAGAACTATGGTCTTCTCTTGGTTTCCCCGTCATCTCCGATGAGAAGGATACCGTAGACTCAAGGCACCTCCAGGAGATCATCCACGATATTTCGGCCCACCTCGGCCACGTTGCGATGGATGGACATGAGTTCTATTCATTTCTTACACACATTGCAGCAGGCAAAATTACCCAGATCAGTGCATCGGAAGATGCAGGCATTCAGATATTGGGACTTATAGAATCCCGCGGCCTTGATTTTGACAAACTCTATGTCCTCGGACTGGATGACCGGGCACTTCCCCAGCCTGTGAGACCGCTGCCTTTTCTGGATACATCGGAGCGAAAGCTGGTTCAGGGAGGAACACCGGAGGCCCAGTACGAATTCGGATTGAAGACATTTTCAAATCTTATCGCCTGCGCACCGGATGTGACGCTTTTGAGGGCGGAACAGGAAGACTCAAAACCCCTCACTCCCTCGCCCTTCTGGCCCAAAGGCGAAACAGCAAAATATCTCGACATCTGGTCCGACCCCGGCCCCGCATGGATGAGGGCAAACTGGCTCAGATCAGCTTATGAAGGGCTGAAAAGCAATGTCATTTCTGCGAGAGCAAGCATCTATTCAAAAGAAGATTCATTGCTCGATCCCAAAATCCTTCCCGAAAAGATTTCTGCAAGCAACATTGAAACGGCCATCATTTGCCCCTTCAGATTCCTGCTTGATGTCATCCTGAAGATAGAACCCTTAGAAGAGATGAGACCCGTTATCTCACCTATGGAACGGGGAATCAGAATTCACAGGATATTGGCCTCCTTTACCAATAAAGTCCGAAAAGGGGATTTTCATTTGGAGCGGGACAGGGAAAAGGCCATTACGCTCTTATCCAAATGTGTGGATGAAGTACTGAAAGATGTCGCTGATCAGCCCCAATGGGATGTAGAGCGTCGGCTCCTTCTGTCTGAAGGTTCACCCCCCGGCATACTCCTCTCCTGGCTTGATGCTGAAACAAGACATCGTCAGAATGGATGGAAGTGCATTGCTGAGGAGGCAGACTTCAAAGGACTGAAATATGACGGTTGGTCATTTCCCCTGGGAGGCAGAATAGACAGGATCGATTATCATAAAGACGCAGGCCTTATCTGCTGGGATTACAAAACCGGAAACTACCCGAATCAAAAGGATATACTGGAAAGACTTACAGCCCCACAACTCCCCGTTTATCTACTTGCCATGCACACTGGAAAGATCCCGGCTATGGATAAATACACCGATCAGGAAACACACCTTTCAGCAGGCTACATACAACTGAAAACTCCGGCCCAAGTAAAAATGCACCCGATCAAGGAAATTGATTTTAAATGGGATGAATCGCTAAATAAATGGGTAAAGATAATAGCCGATATAGGAAAGATTTTCCAAAAGGGAGACTTCCGTGCCAACCCCTACCCAGTATCAAATATCGAGAATAGGGAAATCGCCTGTGAAAACTGTCCCTTCCTGACCCTCTGCGAAAGGGGTATAGAACCGAAAGAGGAGGAGAATGACACCTGATCTTACCGATAAAAGAGAGCGTCTATCCGCTCTTGATACAGGCTGCAGCCACCATGTTGAGGCCCCTGCCGGTTCCGGTAAGACCCTGCTTCTGACGATGAGATTTCTCAAACTGCTGGGAGAGGTAAACCATCCCGGAGAGATCATCGCCCTTACCTTTACCGAAAAGGCCGCAGGGGAGATGCGAGATCGTATTGTCCGCATACTGAAGATGGCCCAAAATGGCGAAACTCCCGAAAAATCCCTGGATGAAACCCTCCTTGAACTCGCCGGCAATGCTGTTTCACGCCATCGCCAGCTTATCTCTGCCGACGTTTTGAACATAATGACATTCCACGGTTTCTGTCTCTACATGGCAAAGTGCGCCCCTCTGGAGGCGGGGATCGCACCAGATTGCGAGATTATGGATGAGGAAATCCAGCCCATTTTAATGGACGAAGCGCTGCAGCGTGTGCGGAATCGACTCTTCTCATCTCCAGAAAAAGATATAAAGAGGGAGGCCTTTGAAAACCGGCTTCTTTACCACAATAACAACTGGAACAGTATCTCGGATGAGCTGAAAGAGGTTATAAAGACCAGGGACCAGTTTGAAGACCTGATAATGGAAGTACGTCTCCACGGTATCACATCCCTTCCATCTGTACTGAGTGAACGAGTGCAAACCTATATAGAAAGGCGTATCAATAATCTCCTTGAAAAATTCAGATCCTCAAACCTGGGTGCCGGGTGGGAAGAATTTGTAGATCACTTATCGAGCAAGGGGGCAGAAGCCGCTGACAGCTTGCCATCCTTGCTTCCGGGGTCATTCTGGGAAGAGCTTCCCTCTTGGCAGGCCATAGCGGAGAAAATTCTTACCAAAGCCGGAAACCCTAAGAAACAGTTCGGGCCGAAAAGAGGTTTTTACAGCAACTTTAAAAAGACCATCTGGGGAGAGTTGATCGGAAGCCTCCCGGAAGATGTCGCGAATGTCCTCCATGAAACAAGAGACTATCCGGCAGAGGGTGATACCATAGCCGATACCGGTGTGCTATCAGATTTTATAATCCTTGCGGCGGAGGTCATCGGTGAATATGAGGCGATATGCGGGAAGCGGCATATTGTCGATTTTATCGGGCTGGAACAGTCGGCGCTTCGTGTATTGAACGAAGAGAAACCAACCGACCTTCACCTCTATCTTGACCACAGGATAAGACATCTGCTCGTCGATGAATTTCAGGATACGAACAGGAACCAGTGGGAATTGATAAAAAGACTATGCAGCGGCTGGACGCCGGACGACGGCAGGACAATTTTTATTGTGGGCGACCCGAAACAGTCCATCTATGCCTTTAGAAACGCAGAAGTGCGACTTTTTATCGATGCAAAAAAAGGGATCCCCATTCCGGGACAGGAAAAACTTCCGCTTGACACACACCTGTTACAAGCCAATTTCCGTTCCACGGAAGAATTGATAGAATGGACGAACTCACTCTTTGGCAACGTGGTTATGGTCGATCCAGACACCGATGCCGATGAAGTACCTTTCAATCCATCCATCCCAGTCGTAAACGGTATGGAAAACAGCATTATATCCCTTAATCTTTTTTCTGATGAAGATACAGACAGGGCAAAGGATGACGAAGCTAAGTGGCTTGCTAAAGAAGTAAAGAAGAGGCTGGATGAAACCGGCGGCAATAAATCCATTGCCATACTCCTCTTTACCCGGAACAGGATTAAAAGATATCTGACCGCCCTCAAAGAAGAGCGTATTCCCATCCAGGTACAGGAGGGCCTGAGCCTGGCTGAAAGACCGGAAATCATGCACCTTATGCAGACAGCCCAGATCATCGTAAGGCCGCATGATGATGTGGCCTGGGCATCGCTTCTCAGGTCACCTTGGTCATGGTTCGATGTAAAAATTCTCCAGGAGACTGCCATGCAGGATGCCAAAAGCTGGATGGAAAAGATACGTCTCACAGCAAAGACACATCCCGAAATGAATAACCTCCTGAAGGCCATCGATCAAACACTTCTCAGAGCGGGGAGGGATCCACTCGGGGATTGCGTCAGGCGGTTCTGGGAATCTCTCGACGGACCGAGGATAACGGCCTTTCTTTACGGTATGGCAGGGGTTGCAAACTGCCGCCGTTTTTTTGAAATCCTGGAAGCCTCTGAGCAGGGGATTCCGCAGGAGACTCTGAATCGTATTGAAGTTGTCCTTGATTCCCTCTACGAACCGATAGACCCCACCACATCGAGATCACAAGTTCAGATGATGACGATTCACAGGGCAAAGGGCCTGGAATTTGATTGCGTATTCCTCCCCTTCATGGACTGGAGACCGCTTGCCAGCGGTCCCAGAACACCCCCGCCCTACCTTCTGGAAAGGATGCCGGGAACCGGTGACAAACACTTAATCGCCATGGGGAAAGATCGCCGTACAGAAAAACCCACACCGACTTACATACTCCTTGACAAACTCCAGAAGGACCGCACATGGGGGGAAGCAAAACGCACCTTTTATGTCGCGGCTACAAGGGCAAGCGGTGCTCTCATCATGAGCGGTGTGGTAAAAATAAAGGATGGAAATATCTTCGCCCCTGACAGAAGTATACTGAATTGGGTCATGGATTATGAAAAAATAAATGGAGTAAGTCCCGCCGAAATAAAGAATAATGCCATCTCAATTGCCGTCAATCCGAGGATGAACACACCTTTCCCGGAAGCAAAAGATAAGGATTTAATCCTGCCGGAACCTCTTCCACTTACTCCTGAAAAGACACCTTATGTTGTAGAGAGTCCATCATCACTGAAACCAGGAGATTCCTCTTACCAAGATGGTGATATAGAAGGGCGAGTCCGAGGAATCATAACACACAGGATGCTGCACACCTCGATTATGGGTGCACAATTGCCAACCAAAACGGCGGTGGTAAAAGCACTGTGCACCGAAAGCCTGTCTGCAGATATTGCCGCTTATATGGCCCCGGAGATAATTGAGGAAATTGCCTCCACGCTCAATGACCCCTTTATAGTGAGACTGACTGACATAACCAATCCAGTAATTCGAAGCGAGTGGGCGATTGAAGATACGCCGAATGAAAAACATATCCGTTCCGGCATTATCGACCTCGCGGTCTTTAATGGAAGCAACTGGTGGATAGTGGATTTTAAGACCTCAAGACCGATAAAAGATGAGTCTCTTGGGGAATTCATATCCCGCGAGGAAGAACGGTACAGACCACAGCTTGAGGTCTATCGATCCATGATAGAAAAGGTTGAATCGGTCAGTAAATCAAAAATCCATATAGGAATTTATCTAACCGCCCTAAAACAATGGTGTAAATTATAACCGTATAATATAATTATACTTCTTTCAAATGATACCACATTAAGCAATCAGGTATAAAGACTTACGAGAGCTACACTTATCACCCCCTTCAACAGGATTATCAACATATTGTTAACAGTACCTGTGAATAAACTGAAAGATACAAAGTGCTCAGAAATTAAATTTTTAAACCACTTTTTCCTTGACAAAAAAATTATAAATGTATAGAATTAAAGTTTAAAAAAGGTGATAAATTGGTAAATTTATATAAGTGTAAAAAGAAGGATGTCTTCATAACTGAATCTTGTTGCGATGAAACCTGTGAGTGGTGGCTAAAGAATGATACATTTTGCAATTGCACTTGGATTGCGTGCGATTATGGTCCATTCACCCTTGAAGAGGTCGGTGAAATGATGGGGGTAACAAGGGAAAGAATAAGGCAGATAGAGGCAAAGGCCCTCAGAAAATTGCAACACAAGAAGAGAAGAGATCAATTGAAGGATTTTGCCGCACCAGATTATGACAGAGAGATGTTTTGACAACGGCTTTCTTGACTCCCCTGAACTGCAACAATTACTCTTTTTTTCTTTTCTTTAATCCCGCGACAAATTTTTGCATATGTTCTTTACTCTCAGCTCTTGAAAAAAGAAGCGCCGTTATTTCAAATTCATGCTCCAGTGCGGAACTCTTGTCAAGTCTGGGAACCACGTCAGATATCCTCTTAACTGCCTCGATCGCCTTTGGCAACCTCTGAGAAAGCTCCTCTGCGATTATCTTTGCCTCATCCATGAATTCTTCAGGCGATGCAACCTTATTCACAAGACCAATTCTCAGTGCCTCTTTAGCTCCGATAGGTTCACCAAGCATGGTAATCTCTTTTGCCTTAGCTATCCCTACGAGGCGCCTTAAAGGATCAAAAAGAGGGTTTAGGCCAAATTTTAATTCAGGATGAGAGAATATAGCACTCTCAGAGGCTATAATAAGATCACATACAGTTGCCAGATTAAAACCACCCCCCATGGCAATTCCACCCACAGCCGCGACAACAGGTTTCCTGAATGTATATATCTTTTGAAGATACCTTGTAATAGATTTAAAATAATCGTCTATCTCACCATCGACAAGTGCCTCCATTTCCTTGATATCAAGGCCGGCGGAAAACACGTAATTACCTCCAGTAAGTAAAACGACCTTTACTGAATCATCCTTCTCCAATCCGATAAAACAATCCTCCAACTCAAACCTCATTTCCCATGAAATCGCATTCATCTCCCTGGGGCGATTCAGAGTTACAACGACATATTCTTTCTCCTTGGTCACCAGGATCGTCTTATACTCCATTCCTTCTCCTCAATAATCCACTATTCTCCTAAGCTCCCTCCCAACTCTGAAAAAGGGAACCTTTCTAAAGGGCACATCAACTATAGCTCCCGTTTGGGGATTTCTTCCTCTCCGAGAATCCCTGGATCTGACAGTAAAATTTCCAAAACCCCTAATTTCTACTCTCTCATTCCTTATCAATGCATCCATCATAGCCTGAAACATAATATTAACTGCAAAAGATACATCCTTCTTGGGATAATCTTTCAGCCTTTTCTGTACAGTTTCAATTAAATCCTTTTTTGTCATGACCCAATCTACAATGTTCTAAGCTCTTACATTAATTCAGATATAGATAACTAATTCCACTACCTTCTTTCTTCAACTCACTTACAATAGCAGATATCGCCTCTTTTACAAGATACTTCCAGAGCTTTATCCCCTTCTCATGCGGATAAACCAACTCAGGTTCCCCTTCTATTCCAGAAAGTTCCGCGGCAAGATCGACCGCATACTGTTTATCACCTAAGAAATCGACAAGACCCATCTTCAACGCCTGCCTGCCGGTAAAGATCCTCCCATCAGCACCACCTGCAACCTTCACTTTTGATATCTTTCTGTTTGAAGAAACGGCTTCAAGGAACT
>JAUVKS010000032.1 GCA_030596145.1 Pseudomonadota bacterium
TCCTCAGGATAGCGAACCAGGACCTTGACCTCGTCCTTGCCGCGTTGCATGCGCAGGACTTCGGCTCCGTAAAAGGCATGACGAACCTGCCTTGCCAGATCGCTCAGGGTAAGGCCGAGACTTCGCGCGGCGGGTTTCAGCTTGAGCTGCATTTCCTTTTTACCAGGCAGAAAACTGTCTTCCACATCGTAGACACCGGGATAACTTTTTAGTTCCGTTTTGAGCTCTTCCGCGGCGGCCAAAAGCTTCTCGTGATCATCCATAGACAGGTGAAACTCAACGGATTTGCCGGCGCTGTGGAGCACGCTCTTGAACGTGATGGACTCTGCATCAGGGATAGCACCTGCCTTCTTACGCCACACCCCGGCCAGCTTAGCGGTACTGACATCACGCTCCTCGCCTTTAAGAACCTGGATCCAGATCTGTGCGAGGTGTCCCCCTGTGTCACCGAGGTCGCCATGCCCCGTAATCTGCATCCCGATCAAGGCGACACTGTGTTCAAAGAGGGGCGGCACACCTTCAGGCCTTTGTTTATCTGCCTCAGCCAGGGTTTCCTGGGCAGTCTTCTCCAGATGGGTGACTACCTCAATGGTTCTCTCCACGGGGGTTCCCGCAGGCATGATAACGGAACAATCCAGAGTGTCACTTTCCACCTTGGGAAAGAAGGTAAATTTGATCACCCCGCCCTGGACCATCCCCAGGGTAAGAAGGAGTAATCCAATGCCCAGCCCTATCGTGGCGTAACGCCACCTGATACAGAAGCTCACCGCTCTGGTGTAGGGTCCCCGGATAAATTCCTTCAGCCACAGGGACACACGCTTTTCCCTTCTAATGCCCGATTCTTGATTGGGGACAACATGATTTTTCCTGGACAGATGAGCAGGCAGGATAAAGAGGGATTCCACCAGTGATCCGAAGAGGACAAAGATGACCACAATGGGCAGATTGCGCATCAGTTTTCCCATAATGCCGCCTCCCAAAAGGAGCGGCGCGAAAGCCACCATGGTGGTCAGGACTGAAAAAATGACCGGACGGCCCACCTCTACAGTGCCCTCCACCGCTGCTTTCAAAGGGGGTAAGCCCTTTTCCTGTTTTCGGAAGATATTTTCGCCGATGATAATGGCATCATCCACCACAATACCGAGGACCATGATGAAGGCAAAGAGAGAGATCATGTTGATGGAAATATCGAATTGGGGTAAAAACACTAATCCTGTCAAAAAGGATATGGGGATACCGAGTGTGACCCAGAAGGCCAGCTTCACATTGAGAAACAGTCCCAGAAGGATAATCACCAGCACCAAACCGATGGCCATGTTTCTTGACAGGAGTTCGAGACGGCTTTTTAGTATCTCGGACATATCGGCAAAGAAAGTGATATCCACTCCCGCGGGGAGAGATGGTCTGATCTCTTCGATGTAGCCTTTTACTGCATTGGCAACTTTCAGGGCATTTTGATCCGCCACCCTGAAGACCTGGATTATCGCGGCGTGCTTGCCCTGGAAGCGGGCGGAAAGATCCACGTCCTCAAATCCGTCGCTGAGTGTGGCGATTTGTTCCAGAGTGACCTTACTTCCATCGGAACGGGTAATGACGGCGATGTCTTCGTATTCAGAAGCGTAATAACGGCGACCCTTGGTGCGTATCAGAATTTCACCGCTTCCTGTCTTGACGCTGCCGGCAGGAAGGTCGAGACTGGCCCTTTTTACCGTGTCAGCCACCTGCTCCAGAGTGAGTCCATAGCGCCGCAGAGTCTTTTCGGAGATTTCGATGTGTATCTCCCCTTTACGAATACCAAAGGTTTCAGCTAAGGTGACGCCCGGCAGATTGGTGATGTCATCTTTGATTTTTTCAGTTAGATATTTAATTGTCGATTTCGGAACATCGCCATAGACGGCAATATTGATTACCTGAACCCGGCGGGTTACCTCACGGATCACGGGCTTTTCAGCCTCCTCCGGAAAGGTGGTGATGCGGTCGACTTCAGCCTTTACCTCATCGAGGAGCTTTTTCAGATCCCAGTCTTTCATGACATCAATGGTCACGACACCGAGACTTTCCCTGGCTGTGGAATCGATACGCTTTATGCCGGCCAGACCGGCCAATTTTTCCTCGATCCGCAGGATGACGGCCTCCTCCACCTCGGCAGGGGAAGCACCCGGATATTCCATGGAGACAGAAATGCTGTCCAGAGAAGTCTCAGGAAAGACCTCCAGCTTTATGGTCATGCACGTAATGACGCCGGCCAGCATTAGAAATATCATTAACAGGTTGGCCGCGACGCGATTCTCGGCAAACCAGGCGATGGCTCCCTTCATTTACTTCTTCAACTCCCTTATTACTGCTGTTCGTACAGTCATGCCGTCAGTAACTGCCTTGATTGGAGAGATAACAACCATCTCCCCGTCCTTGAGACCGGACCGAACGATGATCCCTTCACCCTGGTGGTGGGCTACATCCACTTTGCGGAATCGGAGCACCCCGTCGCCATTCACCACCCAGGCCACGTTACCCTGATGGAGGGCAGCCCGGGGAATAACGGCGGCGTTGGGCAGGATATGCCCTTCGATTTCCACCGTCACAAAGAGACCCATGGCAAGGGGCGGTTTTCTGGCATAGGGGTTATCCACCCGTACAATCACATTGATCATCCGTGTCTTTTCATCCACTTCTCCTTCAGCGCGGACGACCCTTCCCGGACAGACAAGGTTACGCCCGGCAATGCTTGCCATAACCGTCGCGGAAGATCCGGGGCCATCCCCGGGTGTGAATCCCGGCACGTCAAACCAGAACAGGTTTCCGTCTTCCAGCGGCACGGCAATCTCTGCCGCATCGGTGGAATAGAGGACAGCCATGGTCTGCCCCAGCGATACATATTGGCCTATGTCTACATTTTCCTCACTTACGCGACCGTCGAATGGTGCCTTGAGTACCGTCCTCTCAAGGTTCAAGAAAGCCTTTTTCAGGTCCGCCTGGGCTGCATCAAGCTGGGCCCGAGCGGCTGCCAGTTGCGGTTCCTTGACCACCAGGGGTGGCGCCTTTTTTTGGGTATGAGAGTTGCCGGCGTAGTGGACACGCCACTCTTCTCGTGCCACCGCGGACTCTTCCTGTATTATTTTAAGTTTGCTTTCCGAATCCTTCACTCTGGCTTTGGCTAAGGTAACGGCTAACTGGTAATCTATCGGGTCTATGCAAAGCAGCCTATCGCCTTTCTTGAACTCGCCTCCGTTGACCAGGAAAGGGGAAACATCAACCACTTTGCCTCCAACTTGAGGAACAAGATGGATTTCCCTAAGTGGCCTCACCGTGCCCTCACCACGGATATGTATAGATTTGGGTCCCGTATGGATCTTAATCACCCTGACCATAGGCGTGGGAACGATATGTTTTGTTTTCTCCAG
The DNA here is from genome assembly GCA_030596145.1 of Pseudomonadota bacterium. Taxonomy (GTDB): domain Bacteria; phylum Desulfobacterota; class Syntrophia; order Syntrophales; family JADFWA01; genus JADFWA01. The sequence goes on from JAUVKS010000032.1 coordinate 3,402, forward strand.
TTGAGACTTGCTCGCCGTCAACGCGATCAGACCGATGGCCCCCACGATGATGAAGAGCACAGTGATGGCGAAATGGAAAAAACGTTTCTTTTTCTTGCTCATGGCAGATATCTTTTTGAGAATCATTTTCGAATTTTTTCCTTGTTGTTCATATTTTGTTTTACAAATCCTTCCCGCGACTCGGCATAGTCGGGTCGGCCCATCCGCCGCCAAGTGCGCGGTGCAGGGTAACACGGTTGCTTAGAATGGCCAGGTCAACAAAAACTAAGTCTTCCTCTGCGTTAAAAAGAATTCGCTGTGCATCGAGAACGGTAAGGTAATCTACCAGTCCCCTCTGATAACGACTCTCGGCCACCTCCTGAGTGGCACGGGCATCTATAAGAAGATTTACCATTCGCTCCCGCCTCTCTAATTGTTCCTTCCGCGTCAGGAGGGCGCTTTCTACCTCGGCAAATGCGTTGAGCACCGTCTTGGCGTATTCGGCTAACCCTTGATTATACCTTGCCTCGGCGGCCCTCTGACCAGCCTTCAATTTTCCGGCGTCGAAAAGGGGCTGCACGACACCGAGAGCCAGATTCCACAACTCGCTTTCGGGACGAAAGAGACGATCCAGTTCACTACTGGAATAGCCAAAGCTACCCGTCAGGGTAATCTGGGGGAATCGATTGGCCTTGGCAACACCTACCCGGGCATTTAAAGCTCTTATATTCTCCTCCGCTGCTCTGATGTCCGGTCGTCGCAAGAGAAGCTCTGAGGGTAGTCCCGGTGGCACTGAGGCAAGTCGCTTAAAATAGTCTTCCGGTTGAGATCGGGGCGGTTTGGTCTCGGGATAATGTCCCAGGAGGACGGCCAATTTTTGCTGCCTTATTCCTAGATCCTGGCGAAGGGACGGAAGATAAGCTTCTGTCTGGGCCAGGATGCGGCGGGCTTGCTTTAAATCGAGAATAGAGGTGATACCTCCTTCGTAACGCCTCTCTACCAGGGCCAGATTGTGCCGGAAATTTTCGATACTCCGTTCCGTTATATGAATCCTTCGCTCCAGAGACTCAATCTCCAGATAAAGGACAATCGCCTCTGCTACTACCGTTTGGGCCACGATACGGGCATTTTCTTCTACCTGTGTGAGATCTGCCCGTGCAGCCTCTTGAGCCCGTGCCAGACGTCCCCACAGGTCAATCTCAAAAGAAGCAGGCAGAGAAAGATTATACGTATCCATCTCAACGCCGGGATAAATGCGTTGCCGTCCACCCGCACCTTGCACACCTATACTGGGAAAACGGTCCGCCTTGGCCTGGACAAAATAGGACCGCAATTCCAGAATCCTGGCTGTGGCCTTTTTGATATCCAGATTGTTTTTCAGGGCTTCCTCCACAAGCCGGTTCAATTCCGGGTCGTTGAAAATCGTCCACCACCGATCCTCCGGTTGGGGAGACACCTTGCCGGTGGGGACATACTGATACTCTCCTGGCGTACGGATTCCCATGTCGGGCCGCTGAAAATCGGGACCCATTTTCATGCATCCGTTCATTATAAGTAAAATCCCCAGGATTGCAGGAAGAAAAAGATACGAACGCTTCATCGAGGTTCCTCCTCCTTGCCTATGCCCAATCCAGTGAGGGAAAAATCGGTTATATGTTCCACAAGCCGCGCTTTGAAAGCTTGATCATATTGACAGCCTATCATGTGTGTGACTGCCACCCGGGCGAAGTTAAAATAAAGCACCATACCGAATATACTCAAGATGTTGAGCATCAGACGCTCTTCGCTCATTCCTTCTGGCATGACCGAACGCAACCCGTCAGCCAACTCTCTGAAGGCCGGCCGCATGACATCCTTGGCTACAAGTTCAAATGCCTCGGTTGGATGGGCCATTTCTCTGGTTATGAGCTGGTAATGGCGTAATTGTTCATCTTCCGATAGAGGTCCCTCTAAAAAGGCCTGGGCAATGGCTTTCACCATTGCGGCTGCGGAGAAATGACTTTGTGCGGCTAAAGAATTTTTGACATGTTCTTGCAGGCGCCTGGCACGGGGCGCCCACCGGGATCGAAACACTTCAAGGTAAAGATTCTGTTTATTTCCAAAGTGATAGTTTACCGCGGCCAGGTTGCAGTCGGCAGCTTTGGTGATTTCACGGACGCTTACGGCGTGGTAACCTTTTTCGGCAAACAGAATTTCAGCTTCGTTTAGCAGGCGTTCCTGGGTGGTATGGTTCTGATCATTTCGTGCCATGGGTTAACACCTTTCAAAGAATGAACATTCATATCAAACGAACGTTTGATTGTCAACAGAAAAAAGGATGTTCCCCATAACATTTAACCTAAAGGTAGTAACTTGTTATGAGCCAGATGGTATAATGCGACGAGTCTATCGAGTGAGCAAATCCTTCATGCCTCAGCAAAGCTTTTTAGCTTGTCCAACATTTCATCTACATAGGTCTCCGAACGTCCTTTGCCCATCATCTCCATAAAGCTGCCGAGTATCCCAAAAGGCAGTTTAAATTCCTCCATAAAGGTAAATGTGCTTCCGGAAACCGTGGGTTCTAATGTCCATCTTTGTTCATAGGCCTTTAAAACGGTTCCTGAGGTCATCCTGATGGAAAGCCTCTCATTTTCAACCCATTCTGTAACCTCAAAATTCAATTTCATTAGTGGCCCAACCTCCTCCTCGATATAGAGTGGTGTGCCAACCCCACTGCGCTGCTCTCCAGTGAATTCAAATTTTTTGAAAGTAATACACCATTTCAGGATCTTCTCAGGTTCGGTAAAGAACGGCCAAATCTTTTCTGGCGGTGCTCCAATTTCTATAGATTTTTCTATCCTCATTTTTATCCGTCCCCTCTCAATCAGAAATACTAATCTTTTAAAGAGTCCAGTTTTTCAATGGTCTTTTCCGCAACTTTTCTCTCTTTTTCAAAAAACCGTTTCAGTCGCTCAATCAATTCTTCTTTTTCTTCAGTCGTAGAGTAATGCTCCAATAGACCTTTGGCCCATGTAAGGTTAGCTTCTATCTCTTCAGGAACTTTTTCACCATCATGGCGGACAGCATCCAGAGGACAAATATCGTGACAAATCCCGCAGCGGATACATTCTTCATTATTAATAATAGCTGTGTCCTCATCCATTGTAATTGCATCAACAGGACATTCGTCTAAACAGACACCGCATCCGGTACACATCTCTTTATTTATCCAAGGCATAATTTTTCCTCGATAATTGTATTTGTAGAGGAGATTTCTGGAATTCTCCCCGGATTAACGCCAAATTACCTTGAGACCATTCTCCTAAAATCTCCAACTGATATTTAATATTCCTCCCAAGTAATCTGTATCATTCTCAGGCCACTTCGTTAACCCACCAGAAAAAGGTTCCCAGTTACTTCCGTCCCAATGCATTCTTCCCCCGTAAACAAGGATACCGAAGGATAAAGCCTCGGTACAAGAGTACTCAACCCCAACCCTCAGATCCAGGGTATATCCATCCTTAGCTGAAGGTTCAAAACCTGGGAGAGCACTATTAGTAGCCTCAACATGAATTGGAACAAAGTATTCTAACCAGTAATGCCACTTCCATCGAGGTGTGAAGTTGCCGTTACCCCTGACACCAAGCAGGAAACTCCAAGACCTGACTATTTCTCTCGCAGTGTCAGCACTAGGAAAGCCAAGTACAAAACAGTTCGTCCTGTCTTGCTTGGTTTCTGACCAACGCAAACCTCCATAAGGATTAAAAAAACTGGTTAAAGGATAGCCTATGTAGCCATCTACTCGCATCCATCCGTATTCAAAGGTGTTAGTATGGAGTTTTTTACCTGCACTCGTCCATTCCTCTTCATCATCTTCTTTTAATAATGGAATAATAGCCTTCATTCCAGTGAATACAGATTCCCATCGCTTTAACCCTTCGATCTCCATTATCACATTATTTACCTTAGCATTAGAGTCCGTGCCTGTATCTGGTTCATGTTCTTCATAGTCAAGCTGTTCCCAGCCTATACCGATCGAAAGATGACTTTCTAACCCTTTCTCATCCGCGGCAAGTGCGGATGATTGGATAAATATGGCAAAAGCAGTGCTGAAAAAAAGATAGAATATAATTATTGAGCCCCTTCGCATAAGAATAGTTCCCCCTTGATACTGTGTTAAGATGAGATAACCCCCTATAAGGAAGGGGAAATGGTTCAAGCGCCATCTCCCCTGTTTGCGATTTTCTTGATTACGCTTATCGTTACAGGCTAAAAACCCTACCAAATCAATATTTCAGAATTCCAGTCATATGTACCATCACCGTTTGTATCTGCCTCAACCTGATAGGTCGTCGGAGAAAGCACTGTTAGCCGAGCATTCGTACTACCACCACCAATGCCCGTATCACCTATCACAACGAGGACGCCATCGGATGGGAAGTAATTATCGTAATAGATGCGAAAGGGAGTGGGGGTGGTAATAATCACGTAGCCATAATCTGGATCGAAATATCTACCTGATACTTCAACATCTACATAGTCCCACCCTACGGTTACGGTCATGTTATAGTCCTCAACCAAACAGACTTCCCCCGTGCTATTGTCCCGCAACAACATGGTCATAATCATAATAGCGGAAGAGCCAGTGACATCCACTGAAATGTCACCGTCAAGTGTGAAAGAATCGCTGCCCAAGGTACCAGTAAGGTTATTGAAAGAAAAGCTGAAGTTTAGCAACTCTTCGTAAATATCAACCTGTCCGGAGAAACTCGCGCCACCAGAAATGGTAACCCCATCATCACAATAATTAATAAATGTGGCACTACCAGAGAAATCTCCAGTTTCATCATCAACTCTTACAGTATAAGAAGCACTGCCTCCACAATCACCATAAATCGTATCACTCTCAGTGTAAATGGTGCCAACAAATGAGCCACTCGATCTGGACATCAAGTCCACCTGACGAAGTGCACCCTCCAAAACCTGTGATACCTTCAACATACGCGGGCGACCGACATTTCCACTCTGCCCAGTCTGAATGGCGCCCACATTGCCAATTACAGCACCGGTGTGTCCGCCCTGGTATGCTCCAGTGACGAGATCTTCGGCATTATTTTCATCAATCGTGGCTTGGGTTATAAGTCCTGTATAAGAAGCACCAGCTGGACTTCCTCCACCTCCGCCGCCACCGCCACATGCCGTTAAAGATACTGCCAACAAAACCGCTAATCCTACCCCCATAATTCTCAAACTGTTTTTCATAACGCTTTCCTCCTTACCCCTGTCATTTTTGATAAACCCCCAATGACAGATAACAGGTACAGCTCATAGTTCCCTCTTTTAATATCTGTTAAGGAATTGAAACTTGAAATCTTTTGCTATATGATATGGAACTTATAAAGAATATTTGAAATAATTTGTCAAGTTTTTTCGTATCATGGTATAATAATAAATTGTTACAGGGAGGAATGTTATGCAGCGGTGGAATGGTTGGGGTGATAAAAATCTTTATGTCGATCTTACGCCTCAAGCCCATGAGCTTTTGCAGGAACTGCTTGGTGAAGGAACACCCAAAGAGGAATATCCTCTTGAAAAGTTGATAAATCATGTCCCTCGTTCACGTATGCCCCGGCATCCCGTTATCTCTACCGATCCGAAAGAAAGGATTAATCATGCCCATGGCCAGAGTCTTCCTGACTGGATAGCCCTGCGGGGAGGAACACTGCGACGGTTTCCCGATGGCGTGGCACTCCCGAATACACTTGACGAGGTTCAGGAACTCCTGAGTTTCGCCGGCAAGCATAAAATCATCGTCATTCCCTATGGCGGCGGCACGAGCGTCCTGGGCCACCTTGATGTGCCGGAAGTGAAAAGACCGGTACTGAGCTTATCCCTCAAACATCTAAACCGATTGATTGACCTTGACCCCTACAGTTTACTCGCCACCTTTGAGGCCGGAATTCAAGGCCCCGATCTTGAAGCACAACTGAGAGCCAAGAAATTTACATTGGGACATTATCCACAGTCTTTTGAATATTCTTCGCTTGGCGGCTGGGTAGTCACCCGTGCGTGTGGTCAGGAATCCACATATTACGGAAGGATGGACGAGCTCTTCGCAGGTGGAGAATTATTGACTCCAAAAGGTACCATGCAGTTCCCTCCCTTCCCTGCTTCAGCAGCGGGACCTGATCTCAGACATTTCCTGCTTGGATCGGAAGGAAGATTGGGGATTCTGACTAAAGTTACAGTTAGAATTTCTCCACTCCCTGAAAGAAATGATATACATGGCGTCTTCTTCCCCTCCTGGGAAAATGCCGTGGATGCAGTCAAAAAGCTGGCTATCAGTCATTTGCCCTTTTCCATGATACGCTTGAGTAGTCCGGTAGAAACAACAACCAATCTGACTCTGGCCGGACATGAAAAGCAGATTTCTCTCCTCAAGCGTTATCTTCGTCTGAGAAGCATTCCCGAAGAAGAGGCCTGTATGTGCTTGATTGGTTTTATCGGTTCACAACGATTTGTTAAGGCGGCCCGGCGGGAGGCCTTTTCTATTATCAGCCGGAACAAAGGCGTTTCCACAGGAAAAATGATGGGAGAGGCTTGGAAAAAGAATCGCTTTCGTGCCCCATATTTACGCAACACCCTGTGGGATACGGGTTATGCAGTCGATACGCTGGAGACGGCCGTAACGTGGAACAAAGTTACTTCGACGATGCAGTCCATTGAAAAGGCTCTTGGCAATGGTTTGGCATCATGGAATGAAAAGGTACATGTTTTTACACATCTTTCGAGTATCTATCCAACAGGTTCAAGCATCTATACAACATTCGTATTTCGTCTGGCTCAAACGCCGGAGGAAACGCTGGCCCGCTGGAAGGCCCTAAAGGAATCGGCAAGTCATGCTATTGTCGCGGCCGGCGGAACAATCAGTCATCAGCATGGCGTGGGAGTTGACCATAAACCCTATATAGAAGCTGAAAAAGGACCAATTGGGATGAGTACGATAAGACAAATTTGCTCCCATATTGACCCCGATCAGCGTATGAACCCGACGAAACTGGTTTAGAAGAAAATCCCCCTAAGTCCCCCTTTACAAAAGGGGGACTTTTAATATGTTAAACCCTTAAGTGAACAGTATTGGGTTTAGAAGACAGGGATCAGAAGTCAGAACAAAAGACTGTAAGACATGAACATTAACGATCTACCTGAAAACTGGGATTTGATTGTCATAGGAGGCGGTATTACCGGCGCGGGCATTTTCCGTGAAGCTGCCTATGGAGGAATGCGTGTGCTTCTCGTGGAACGAATGGATTTTGCGTGGGGGACTTCAAGCCGTTCTTCAAAACTGGTTCATGGGGGGTTGCGGTATCTTAAAGAGGGTAAGTTGCTGCTGACCATGGCAGCCGTGGAGGAACGCGAGCGTCTACTCAAGGAGGCCCCCGGGCTGGTTGAGCTTCTTGGTTTTTTGATGCCCGTTTATAAAGATCAGAGCCCCGGGAAGACAACCCTCAGTGTGGGCCTCACACTTTATGATGTGATGGCCCTTGAAAAGCAGCATAAATTTTACGACGCGCGGGAATTCTCCATGCTGCTGCCACGTGTGAAGCAAGAAGGCCTTATCGGGGGTTTCCATTTTTTTGATGCTCAGGTTGATGATGCCAGGCTGGTCCTGAGATTGATTAATGATGCCGTTGAATCAGGCGCCTCGGCAATAAATTACACCTCGGTAACCGAAATAAAACGCAATGCCAAAGGTAATGTTGTTGGTGTTACGATTGAGGACACGGAAACGCGTTTGACGAAAACACTTTCAACCCGCGCAGTCATCAATGCCACAGGTACCTGGGCTGAAATGTTGCATCCCTCACCGGATCCGAATCTTCATCTTCGTCCTTTACGAGGTAGTCATATCATTTTCCCTTCCTGGGCTTTGCCCGTCGCCCAGGCTGTGAGCTTTATTCATCCCGCGGATCACAGACCTATCTTCATCATTCCCTGGGAAGGGGCTGTTCTCCTGGGAACAACCGATCTTGACCACGAAGAGGATATATCCATCGAGCCCGTCATTACCGAAGAAGAAATTTCATACCTCATGGGAGGGTTACAATCATTTTTTCCTTCCCTCGATGTTTCTATTGATAATTGTGTTTCCACATTCGCGGGGCTCAGACCTGTGCTTAGCAAAGGAGAGCTATCTCCTTCGGAGGAATCACGCGATCACGTCATCTGGGTTGACAGTGGACTTGTGACAATAACAGGGGGGAAACTCACGACATTTCGC
>JAUVKS010000149.1 GCA_030596145.1 Pseudomonadota bacterium
TCACACCGAAGACAGGGTTTTTGAAGAGGAATTTAATCGCATAAGGGACAGGGGAAGTGTTGTTGATGAAGCATTGAAGGATGTTGTCAGGGGAATACTGGACGATGTGGCCGAAAGGGGCGATGCCGCCCTTTTTGAATATACCGAGAAATTCGAAGGCGTTTCTCTGAATGCTGATACTGTTGAGGTTAAATCCCATGAGATAGAAGCCGCTATGGCGGGTCTGGATACCGGTGATCTTGAGGTTCTGGAATTTGCTGCACGAAGGATAGAAAAATTTCACAGGAAACAGTTGATAAGTTCCTGGCAGGATTGTGAAGAGAAGGGGATTGAACTCGGGCAGTTGATACTGCCGCTGGACAGGGTAGGTATATATGCTCCTGGAGGGCTTGCCCCCTATCCTTCCACTGTTCTTATGGCGGCGATTCCGGCAAGAATTGCAGGCGTGAGGGAAATAATCCTTGTCACTCCCTCAAAGGGAGAAAGGGTGAATCCTCTTATTTTAGCTGCTGCAAAATTGAGCGGTGTTGACAGGATATTCAAGATAGGAGGAGCCCAAGCGGTGGCGGCCCTTGCCTATGGCACAGAATCGGTTCCGCCGGTTGACAAGATTGTCGGTCCGGGAAATGTGTATGTTGCGACTGCGAAGGGAATGGTTTACGGTAAAGTAGGAATAGATATGATGGCTGGCCCGAGTGAAATATTAATAATTTCTGACGGGATGGTAGCCCCATCTGTTGTTGCAGCCGATCTTCTTTCCCAGGCGGAGCATGATGAGATAGCCAGTGCCATTCTTCTGACGACTTCACGGGAGTTTGCCTTGAAGGTGGTCTCTGAGGTAGATGTGCAATTGAAGGGTCTTCCGAGGGAGTCAATCGCTGCTAAGGCCATAGAGAATTTTGGTGCAGTCATAGTCACAAAAGATATGGACGAGGCCCTTGATATCACCAACAGGTTTGCTCCAGAACATTTGCAATTGATGGTCGAGAAACCGGATCGGCTCCTTGGAAAGATAAGGAATGCGGGAGCAATCTTTCTTGGTTACAGCACACCGGAGGTCTTGGGAGATTATATTGCAGGGCCCAACCATATTCTTCCTACTGGAGGGACTGCAAGATTTTCCTCCCCATTAGGAGTTTATGATTTTGTTAAAAGAACAAGCATCATTTCTTTTTCTCATGAATCACTACAAAGATATGGTGATAAAGCAGCAAGATTTGCCGAGATGGAGGGTCTTGGCGCTCACAGGAAATCAATAACAGTGAGATTGGCGGCAAAGCCACTTTCCGATGACGATCATTGATTTTAGTTTGCAAGTATGTTAGCATCAACTTTTGATTGAGCGGGCGTAATTCAGAGGTAGAATGTCAGCTTCCCAAGCTGGACGTCGTGGGTTCAATTCCCATCGCCCGCTCCATTTCCAGGAAAACTTCAAGTTTTTTCTTGAAATGGAAGTTTTTGTGTGTTATTTGTAACTTACATCATCACTGTTTGTTTGATGAGTGGGCATTTGCCCACTTTTTTGTTTTAAGCGGGATATTCATGTAGGGGCGTATTGCAATTCGCCCCTACATGAATATCCTAAATCTGACCCAGAGATTGGGTAAAAGGGGATATTGTGCAAGGGGTTCAAATATACCGGGAGAAAATATGGAAGTTAGTCGAGCCTGTTATTGAATCTGAGGATATGGAATTGGTCGATATCGAATGCCTGAAGATGAAATCTCGCTGGATGATAAGAATTTACATAGATGAAGAGGGTGGTGTTTCTTTAGATAATTGTGCTGAGATTAGTAATCAAGTTGGTGATCTGCTCGATATACATGAGGTACTTCCCGATTCCTACATATTGGAAGTATCCTCGCCAGGGCTTAATCGTCCTCTTGCAAGAGAAAAGGATTTTATCAAATACAGAGGGTGTAAGATTAAGGTCACAGTGAGAGATAAGATGGATGGGAAGAGAAACTTTCGCGGGGAATTGGTAGATTTTCTTGAGAAAGACGGGGAAAAGGTTTTAGTTATTGATGCAAATGGAAAAAAATATCATATCCCGAGAGAAACTGTGGTCAAGGCCAATCTTGAGTATGAAATAGAAGGCATATGAAAATGCATAGCGAGAGGAATATAATAATGATTATATGTTACTTTTCGAGGGTTTCCTGTCCATTTAAGACGTGCCGCAGGGAGCTTAATAACGAGGGGGATTTTTAGATGTTGCCGGAACTTAAACGCCTGATTGAGCAGATGGGTAAAGATAAGGGCATAGATAAAGAGATAATCATAGACGCATTGGAAACAGCTATGTCAACAGCTGCGAGGAAAAAACTTGGACCACATGTAGAGGTGGAGACGGAATACAATGAAGATGCGGGTGAAATAGAGGTGTTTCTGTTTAAAACCGTTGTGGAAAAAGTGTTAGATCCCAACACCCAAATATCTCTGGAAGAGACACGAAGGGACCTGGATGCGGATGCAGAGTTGGGGGACAGTCTCGGTATGAAAATAGAGGCAAATACTTTCGGCAGAATTGCGGTTCAGACGGCTAAACAGATCATAATCCAGAAGGTGAAAGATGCAGAGCGGAACAAAATTTATGAAGAATACAAGGAGAGAAAGGGAGAATTGCTTAACGGTTTTGTTCAGAGATTTGAGGGGGGGAACATCATAGTTAATCTTGGTATAGCAGAGGGAGTGATTCCTTCCGATGAACAAATTGTCAGAGAATCATATAAGAGAGGGGAAAGAATTCGAGCGTATATATGTGATGTAAAGAGGATATCCAAGGGTCCCCAGATAATACTTTCTAGGACCCATCCAAGTTTCCTCAGGGCGCTTTTCGAGGTTGAGGTTCCTGAAATTTCTGAGGGGTTGATTGAGATTGTGAATATATCAAGGGAACCTGGAAACAGGACCAAGATTTCCGTCAAAACAAATGACAAGGATATTGACCCAGTTGGTGCCTGTGTAGGCATGAGGGGTTCCCGAGTGCAGAGTATAGTTCAGGAATTAAGAGGAGAAAAAATAGATATTATTCCGTATTCTGATAACCCGGTAGAATATGTTTGTAACGCTCTCTCTCCAGCTAAAGTTGATAGGGTCACTGTGGATGAGGAGGTACAATCAATGGAGGTTGTTGTTCCCGATGATCAACTTTCTCTGGCTATCGGGAAAAATGGCCAGAATGTGAGATTAGCTGTGAGGCTTACAGGATGGAAGATTGATGTTAAAAGTGAAACAATAGAGACGGAACAGATAGAGGAGGGGTATAAATCGCTTATGCAGATATCGGGTATAGGTAAAGTTACTGCGGAACTTCTCTTTAACGAAGGATTCAAGAATGTTGCTGCGTTATCTACAGAGAAGCCTGAGATGTTGGCCATGACACCTGGAATTAGTGAGAAAAAGGCACAGGCCTGGATTGAGGAGGCAAGAAAGATTGTTGCTGGCGACGCTGGCAAGAAAGAGGAGCAAGTCTGAATTTAGGTGTTCATCAAAGCACATCGGCGATTTTTGTCGATATGGCATCTTGTATTTTGATATGATATAGTATTTACCCCCCGGGGTCTCTTCTTCCAAGTGAAATTTTGGAAGAGGGATGGATTATATAAACCATATTTGGGAGTTTTCAAGAATGTCTAAAATGAGAGTTTATGAGTTAGCTAAGGAACTGAATGTTGGTAGCAAGGAGTTTATCGCTCGTTTGGAGAAACTCGGTATAGCCGTGAAATCCCATTCGAGTTCACTCGAAAGCAGTGATGTTGAGAGAATACGGGAAGAAATTGCGTCGGGTGAACCGGTTGAGGTTGAAGAGAAAAGAATAAAAACTACTGTTATCAGGAGAAGGGCTGTACGCCATCCGGTTGAGGTTGAAGAGAAGATAACCGTTGAGATCCCGAAAGCTGAGCTCCCAAAAGAGACAGAAGAAGTACCGGTAGTGGAGAAGAAAGAGAAGGTTGAAGTTTCCGAAGTCAAAGAAAAACTTGAGCGGAAGGAAAAGCCGGCAAAGGAAATTCCCGCAAAAAAGGTTGAGAAAAAATTACCTGCCGGAATTCCTGAGGTAACTGCAAAGAAGGTCGAGAAAGAGATAGAAATAGTAAAAGAAATTACTGTTCCCGAGGTGGAGAAGCCTTTGGAGGAGGCAAAAGGAAAGCCTTCAAAAAAGAGGAAGAAACCGGTAGAAGTGGTAATAACAGAGAAACCGGTACGGAAAAAGACTCTTGTTAAGCAATTCATTGGGAAGAAAAAAACAAAACGCTGGGGAAAGGAACGGGGAGGAAGGTCGGCAGGCTGGAGGGAAGAGAAAAAGGCAGCCGTCTTAAAGATGAAAAAGACGGAGGTTACAACTCCAAAGGCGATCAAGAGAAGGATAAAGGTGGCAGATGCGATAAGAGTTGGAGATCTGGCTAAAAGGATGGGTGTTAAGGCGAATGAACTTATAAGTAAACTTATTTCACTCGGCGTGATGGTAACTATAAACCAGTTTGTTGATTGCGACACAGCCACTCTCATTGCCAGTGAGTTTGGGTATCACGTGGAACCGATTATCGGTGAGCATGAAGAAACTATTAAGAAATCTGATAGTTTTCCACTTAATCTGCAGCCAAGAGCTCCGGTAGTAACGATAATGGGGCATGTTGACCATGGCAAGACATCACTTCTGGATGCCATAAGAGAAACGAATGTTATCGATGGAGAGGCTGGTGGAATTACGCAGGCTATAGGTGCATATCACGTAAATATAAAAAACAGGGATATTGTATTTCTGGATACCCCGGGCCATGAGGCTTTTACTGCGATGAGGGCTCGAGGAGCCCAGGTAACAGATATAGTGGTCTTGATGGTGGCTGCCGATGATGGTGTGAAGGACCAAACCGTTGAGGCAATTAACCATTCACGTGTGGCTGGTGTTCCGATCGTAGTTGCTATAAATAAGATTGACAAACCTGGGGCTAATCCGGAGAAGGTTAAACAGGAACTTGCAGAGTATGATCTTGTTTCTGAGGAATGGGGGGGCGACACGATATTTTGCGAGATTTCTGCAAAGAAAAAAGAGGGAATAGAAGATATTCTGGAATTGATACTTCTCCAGGCGGATATGATGGAACTCAAGGCCGATCCCGATGGGCCCACCCGTGGTGTTGTAATAGAAGCAAAGCTTGACAAGGGAAGAGGGCCGGTAGCCACTGTTCTGATTCAAGAGGGAA
>JAUVKS010000096.1 GCA_030596145.1 Pseudomonadota bacterium
GGGGTTTGGGTGGTTTTGGGGTTGTGGAGCGCATGGCTACTTGGCCTACGGGTAGCCATGCGCTCAAGGTCGGGGCGAGAGGATTTGAACCTCCGACATCTTGCTCCCAAAGCAAGCGCGCTGCCAGGCTGCGCTACGCCCCGATTTCTGCAAAAAGTTTGCTATATCTTTTTACTTACTAACTATCATGCCTTGTTTGCAAGCTCTTTTTTAAGCTTGCTGAAGGCTTTTGCCCTGTGACTTATCTTGTTCTTTACATCCGGGGAAAGTTCAGCAACAGTCACACCAATCTCCGGCACAATAAATACCGGATCATAACCGAACCCTTCTGTCCCAATTGGCTTATATCCTATCTTTCCCTGCCATCTTCCTTCAAATGAGTTAAATGTCCCGTCCGGTCGGTAAAGAACCAGCGCGCACACAAAAGATGCCCCCCTTTCATCCATGGGGACCCCTTCCAATTCTCTCAAAAGCTCCTCATTGTTTAGTTCATCCGTCGCGTCTGGCCCGGAATACCGCGAAGAAAAAACACCTGGCTTCCCTCCCAGAAAATCAACCTCAAGACCGGAATCGTCTGCCAGAACAACTTCACCGGTAAACTCTGAAACAACTCTCGCCTTTTTCAGGGCATTCTCAAAAAATGTCTCTCCATCCTCCACAATTTCAGGTATGTCCGGATAGTCACTCAGGGAAAGGAGATCAAGATTGACACCTTCAAGCATCGCTTTAAGTTCTCTTATTTTCCCTTTGTTTTTCGTAGCAAATATTATCTTGATCAGGCCAGTTCTCCTAATATCTCCACCTGTTTTTCTGTAAGATCCGCAATACCCTTGGTAGCAAGATCTGTCATCTTATCTAATAAGCTCCGGCTAAAAGGATACTCCTCGGCAGTCCCCTGAACCTCTATAATAAGCCCACCTCTTGTCATAACAAAGTTCATATCCACCTGTGCCGTTGAATCTTCTTCATAATCCAGATCGAGCAGGACATTACCACCTACTACACCCACACTAACGGCGGAAACAAAATCTCTAACAGGTATTTTATTAACTATCCCTTCCTCTTTCAATGTGCGAAACGCGTCTATCAGAGCAATAAAGCCACCGGTAATCGATATCGTCCTTGTCCCGCCGTCTGCCTGGATTACGTCACAATCAATGTATATGGTTTTTTCACCAAAAGAATTCAAGTCAGTAACCGCTCGCAGTGACCGCCCAATCAACCTCTGAATCTCATGAGTCCTTCCACCTATCCTCCCTCTGGTAGCTTCTCTGATATTTCTGCGCTGCGTGGACATGGGAAACATGGAATACTCGGCAGTTAACCAGCCCTTTCCTGAATTCCTCAAAAATGGGGGCACCTTGTCTTCCACTGTTGCGGTACATATAACCCTGGTGTCACCCATCTCAATCAGTACAGAACCTTCCGGATACTTCAAAAAATTTCTTGTTATTTTTACTTCCCGAATCTCGTCCCGCCTGCGACCGTTTGATCTCACCATTTGTTCTCCTGATTTAAAAGAGTTCGTTAATATTCAGCCACTAAGACACAAAGTCACCAATTATTGCTCCGCTCTGATGCTAAAGCTTGATGGACTCGCAAAAAGTCGAAATATACACAATTTTGTCATTCCCGTGAAGCTTGTCCTCAACCCCGATCGGGGAACGGGAATCCAGTCTTTTCAAGTGCTTGGCCGTTTATAGATTCCCGCCTACGCGGGAATGACAGCCTTTTTACGAATGCATACAGCTTGATACCGGATAAAATTTCGCCTGCGACTAATCTCAGGTATCCAGCATCCTGTATATAGCTTCTCCTTTGTGTCTTGGTGATTTAGTGGCTAAGTGTCAAAAAAATTCCCTTATACTCTTAGCAAGCGCCTTTGCAACAGATTCTTGCGTGGCTTTATCCATCAATATCTTTCTGTCCTTAATATTTGTGGCAAAACCGATCTCCAAAACAATTGCTGGAACAGTTAAACCCTCAAGGACAAGGATGGGCGCACTCCGAAGCCCCCTATCTTTTCTCCGAAATATCTTTTCCATATTCTTCTGAACAATACGTGCAAATCTGATACTTTCATTGAGATATTTCGTTGCAACCATATCCTTCAAAATTTCCTTAGAAGCATTTTTGTCTGTTGTGGGCGACTTGAAACCTGTGTAATACACCTCAAACCCACTCGAGTTTTTCCCAAAACCCGCATTTACATGCAAACTAATGAAGATGCCTGTATCCGGTTTCTTTGCTATCTTACCCCTATCCGATATAGAAACGTCCTTGTCGGCCGATCTCGTAAGTAGAACCCTGATGTTTTTTGATCTGTCCAAGTCTTTTTTTAACAGTTTTGCAATGGCAAGGGTTATGTCCTTCTCATGAAACTTCTTAGATAATTTTACCCCTTTGTCTCGACCGCCGTGCGCCGGATCTACTACAACCAGATGACGGCTCTCCGCCATAGAACTTGACAGCGGAAAGACTAAAAATATCAAAAAAACAAAAATTGTCGTCTTACAAAATAGTCTATTCATTTAACATTGACCTCTTTACAAAAAGTCATGACATCAGACAAATAACCATAAATCACTAATGTAACTGCCTGTAAATGCTGGATTCCCGCTTTCGCGGGAATGACAAAAGGGCGTAAATTTTGCTTATCACGAAACCGTCAACATTACGTCCTTTTACCATTAGCCTTTATCCCTTGATGATTTAATTCGTAATTACGATGACATATATTCGGTTTCACCCCCACCCTGCCCTCCCCCTTGAAGGGGGAGGGTTTGGGTGGGGTACGCGCTTAATACAGCAAGCTGTCTATAGCTGTCAATAATTAAACCGATTTTTCATGTATTCTTTTCTTTATCGGCTTAAAAAACAATCCTCTCATCCTCTCAACAGATAATACACTTTTCAGTTTTTTGAGTTCAGAAACCAATTCATTGAAATGTTTTAAATCGTTCACCTCTATTTCAAAATCGAGGATTGCACTCTTCTCCGGTGTTGTATCAATCTCGGCATGTCTTATATTAATATTTTTAGACGATATAACAGAACTGACTTCGGCCAATAATCCCTTTTTGTCACTACAGAGGACCCTTATATGAACCGGATATATTTGTTTCTCCCTGGTGTCCCATCGAACGTCGATTAATCTTTCAGAGTCTACCTCCTGCGTCATGGGACAATTTGCCGTGTGAACGGTTATTCCTCTACCCCGGGAAATATAACCTACGATACTATCACCGGGAAGAGGATCACAACACTTGGCAAATCTCACCATCACATCATCAATTCCGGTAATTGAAACTCCTGCAGAGGAAGGTCTTCTCGCTTTTTTCTCTACCTTCTCCGGAACAACATCAATGAGTTTTCTTTCTTCTTCAGGCAAAAAACGGTGGACTATATGCTTTGCGGATATCTTTCCATAACCTATAACCGCCAGCAGATCATCGATTGTATTTATTGAATATATTTCACAAACCTTTTTAATTTCGTCAGATTTGATAATCTGTTTGAACTTCAGATTATATTTTTTAAACTCCCTCTCAAGAATATCCCTACCAAGCGTGATGCTTCTTTTCCGCTCTTCAGTCTTTATCCAGTTTTTTATCCTCGCTATCGCCCTCGAAGTAACGACATTTTTCAACCAATCCTTGCTGGGATGATGTCCCGACTGGGTTATAATATCAACGGTATCACCATTTTGAAGTTTGTATTTCAGGGGAACAATACTTCTGTTAATCTTGGCACCTATACACTGATTGCCAACATCCGAATGAATGCTGTAGGCGAAATCTATCGGTGTGGCTCCCTTGGGGAAAGATTTTACATCACCCTGGGGAGTGAAGACATAAACCTCGTCGGGGAAAAGGGTAAGTCTCAGATTTTTCATAAACTCTCGGGGATCTTTGAGTTCCTGCTGAACTTCAAGTAGATCCCTTACCCTCTTGATCTGTTCTTCCTCACCCTCTTGAGACAGTTCTCCCTCTTTATATTTCCAGTGAGCAGCTATTCCCTTTTCCGCCCATTCGTGCATAGCCCTGGTCCTGATCTGAATTTCCACCCTTTCGCCATAGGGCCCTATAACTGTTGTGTGTAAAGATTGATAGTTATTGGCCTTTGGCATCCCTATATAATCTTTAAAACGGCCGGGGACCGGTTTCCAGAGAGAATGAACGACGCTCAGTACCTCATAACATTTCTTGTCATTATTAGAACTGAGAATTATCCTGAAAGCTGTAAGGTCATAGATTTCATCAAAATCTATACGCTGTTCCTCCATCTTTGTGAAGATACTGTAAAAATGCTTTGCCCTGCCATCAACTTTACATTTCAGACCATAGTTGAGCATTTCCTTTCGTATTATATTCTTTACCTCTTCAGTATATTTTTCTCTCCTCTTTTTCCCTTTCACGACTCGCTTGGACAGCTCATGATACTCCTCAGAATAAAGGTACCTGAATGAAAGATCCTCCAATTCCACCTTCATCCAGTTGATACCGAGACGATTGGCCAAAGGCGCATACAACTCAAGAGTTTCCCTGGCAATAAATTGTTGCTTTTCAGGTTTCTGAAACTCCAGGGTTCTCATATTGTGAATCCTGTCTGCCAACTTAATAAGGAGTATCCTGATATCGGAAGACATCGCCAGGATCATCTTCCTGAAATTTTCCGCCTGCTCTTCTTCCCGATCTCCAAATTCTATCTGGCTGATCTTGGTCAGTCCATCCACAAGGAAGGAGACGTCCTTGCCGAAGGCCTTCTCTATCTGATCAAGTGTGGTCAGAGTATCTTCCACTGTATCGTGGAGCAAACCGGTCACTATGGTTGCCACATCCAGATTCATATCTGAAAGGATTCCCGCAACTTCCATAGGATGTGTCAGATAAGGCTCCCCTGAGAGGCGAACCTGCCCTTTGTGGACAGTCGCGGAAAAAACATACGCCTTCTGGATCATCTCCAGATCCGCTGGAGACAGATATTCCCCCGCCTTATCAAGTATGTCGGTTATTCGTATCATTTAAATGAAAATTCCGAGTTCCGAGTTCAAAGTTCTGAGTTGTAGGGTGGCACGGACAAACTTGTTTGTCCATGCCACCCTGCCAGTGCCCTTCTATCAGCTATCAGCCATCAGCTTTCAGTTCTGCCTGCACCCAATCTACGATAAATTTTTCCGCCTCATCCACTGAAAGTACTTCTACCTCACCGGATTTTCTGATCTTTACCTCTACCTTACCTTCCGCGAGTCTTTTAGGACCGACGGTAATCCGGAGCGGAATCCCGATCAGATCAGCATCATTGAATTTTACTCCTGCCCTCTCGTCCCTGTCATCAAGTATAACCTCAATTCCCTTATCCATGAGACCTTGGTACAATTTTTCAGCCGTTGTTAAAAGTGCCTCATCCTTTATATTTACAGGCGTTATCATTACCTGAAATGGGGCTATCGAGACAGGCCATATAATCCCATTATCATCGTAATTCTGCTCTATACTCGCCGCAGCCGTTCTTCCTATACCGATCCCGTAGCACCCCATGACCATGTACTTCTCCTTGCCATCCTTATCCAGATAGGTGGCCTTCATCGCCTTGCTGTATTTTGTCCCCAACTTGAAGACATGACCCACCTCGATACCCCTGGCAAACCTGAGAGGGCTTTCACAACGGGGACAACTGTCTGTTTCCTTGATAAGCCTCAGGTCCGCAAATTCGGTTACCTTAAAATCTCTTCCGATATTGGCATTCTTTATGTGATAATCCTCTTTGTTCGCCCCCACGACACAATTGGTCATATTTACAAAGGAATAATCCGCGACAATCCTTGACTTTATATTGATGGGCCCGGCAAATCCCCTGGGAGAATCCGTTACCTCATAAATAATGTCGTCGGTCGCCAGCTCTAAGGAATCACATCCCAGATAGCTTCTAAGCTTTGCCTCATTTATCTCTTCATCCCCTCTCACGAGAACGGCAACAGGCGAATCATCAACCAGGAATATTAATGTTTTCACCACATCTTGCGGTGTAACATCAAGAAAAGCACAGACCTCTTCGATTGTTCTCACATCAGGAGTATGAATCTCCTCAAGAGGCGAAAATGCTGACTCATCAACCGCCTTTTTCTCCGGCCTGGCGACTTCAGCCTTCTCTACATTCGCCGCATAGTCGCAGGAACTGCAAAAAACCAGGGCATCCTCTCCCGTATCAGCCATCACCATGAACTCATGAGAAAAACTGCCCCCAATATTTCCGGTATCAGCCTCCACAGCCCTGAACTTAAGACCACACCGGCTGAAAATCCTGCTGTAAGCTTCAAACATCTTTTCATAGCTTATCTCGGCGCCCTTTTCATCCACGTCAAAGCTGTAGGCGTCCTTCATGCTGAATTCCTTGCAACGCATGATTCCAAACCTCGGCCGTACCTCATCACGGAATTTTGTCTGTATCTGGTAGAGATTCCTTGGAAGCTGGCGGTAGGTCTTGACATCGTTGCGTACAAGATCGGTTATTACCTCTTCATGGGTCGGGCCGAGACAGCATTCCCTGTCCTGGCGATCCCTAAACCTCAAGAGCTCCTTGCCATACTGTTGCCAGCGGCCGGATTCCTGCCAGAGTTCAGCCGGCTGTACCGCGGGAAGAAACACCTCCTGCGCACCTGCTCTGTTCATCTCTTCACGTACAATCTGCTCCACCTTCTTAATCACCCTGAACCCAAGGGGAAGATAAGAATATATCCCGCTGGTCAGCTTTCTTATCATTCCTGCCCTTATCATGAGCCGGTGACTGACAATTTCCGCATCGGAAGGTATTTCCCTTCCCGTCGGCAAGAACATCTCAGAATAACGCATTACTCCTCCTTTTAATTTTATTATGTAGCGCAGGGTTTCAGCCCTGCCTTAAAACCTCGCTTTTTATTTCATCCATTAATACATCAACAAACTCTTCCTCTTTTATCTTCCTTACAACCTTACCCTTCCTGAAAAGCACACCGATGCCGCGGCCTCCGGCAATACCTATATCAGCCTCAGCCGCCTCCCCCGGTCCGTTAACCACACAGCCCATGAGGGCGATCTTCATATACTCTTTCATCCCGGCCAGCTTTTCCTCCACCTCTGCCACCAGTCTGAAAAGATCTATCTCACAACGGCCACAA
>JAUVKS010000043.1 GCA_030596145.1 Pseudomonadota bacterium
CAAGCAGGGCTCCGACCTCTTTCAATTTCTTGTTGACCGAATCATTCGCGTCAAAGACAAACTCCCCTGCGAAGTAATCGACATCCGACGTGAATTTCCCATCATCGTCAACGGGGGCATAATTATCCAATCCATATTCCAGTCCTATTTCATAATCCTCCTGCCCGTGGCCCGGAGCAATATGAACGCATCCCGTTCCCGCATCCAGTGTCACAAAGGGAGCCAATATCAGCACACTTTCACGATCAATAAATGGATGCTTACACTTGAACCCTTCCATCACGGAGCCTGAAAATTCATCCAGGACTTCATAATCTTTATAGCCAAAGGCCTCCATACAATAATCCAGCAAATCCTTTGCAAGAATCAAGACCTCACCCTCAACCTTTACGGCAATATATGTAAAATCCTTGTGAAAAGCTATTGCCAGGTTAGCAGGAATGGTCCATGGGGTCGTCGTCCAGATTACCACATTAACCTTCTCACCTTTTAATATCGGCCGAACGGAAGAGATGTCAGATGTCATCGAAAATTTCACATAAATAGATGGTGCCGTGTGATCGGCATATTCAACCTCAGCCTCCGCGAGGGCGGTTTTACAGGAGGCACACCAGTAAACAGGTTTCTTTCCCTGATAGACATCACCATTCAGAAAAAGCTTTCCAAACTCCTCAACAGTCGTTGCCTCATAATCGTAATCCATAGTGATATAAGGATCATCCCATTCCCCAAACACACCCAACCGCTTAAATTGCTCCCGCTGTATATCAACGAATTTTTCGGCATATGCCCGGCAGAGACGCCTTTTGTCCGCCTGTGGCATAGAATGAGCCTTATCACCGAGTTGCTTGTCAACCTGATGCTCTATAGGAAGTCCATGGCAATCCCATCCAGGAACATAGATGCTGTCAGATCCTGACATATTCTTTGATTTAACAACCATGTCCTTGATGATTTTGTTCAATGCAGTACCAAGATGTATGTCTCCGTTCGCATAAGGGGGACCATCATGGAGTATATAAGTTTTTCTCCCTTTTGACGTTTCTCTTATCTTCTCATAAATGTTCACCTCTTCCCAAAACTTGAGTATCTCAGGCTCCTTTTTGGAAAGATTAGCCTTCATGGGAAAACCGGTCTTTGGCAGATTCAGGGTATCTTTATAATTCATTTAAATCTCCTCGGTTTAGCTTACGAAAAGAGAAGTTTGAATAACTATCATTATTTGTCATTTCGACCACAGGGAGAAATCTTAACAGGGCTGTATTATTAAGATTTCTCGTCGCCGACGCTCCTCGAAATGACAAAATTCAAAGCTCTCTAAAAGTCGGCTCAAGCTATCATAGACAAATAACACTTTCAAGTAAAAGTACAACAAAAAAGCCCCCTGCCGGAAGGCAAGAGGCTTTTTGTACACTATTTAGAGATTCCCGCAGCAAGACTACAAGGAATATGTTCTCTATGGTTTTACAGGCGATTTTACATCATACCGCCCATTCCACCCATTCCACCCATTCCACCTGGAGGCATACCTGGCATACCACCCTTATCCTCCTCGGGTTTTTCAGCAACCATACACTGGGTAGTAAGCATCAAAGAAGCAACACTTGACGCATTCTGAAGGGCGGTTCTGACCACCTTGGTCGGATCAATAACACCCGCTTCGAACATATCTTCATACTTCTCTGTCTGGGCGTTGAAACCGAAGGCTCCTTTGCCTTCCTTGACCTTCTCCACTACAATACTACCCTCCATACCCGCATTGCCTGCGATCATCTTGAGCGGCTCTTCCATCGCCTTTTTGACAATATTCACACCCACTTGCTGATCACCTTCAAGCTCAAGTTTATCAAGCGCTGGAATTGTTCTCAGGCAGGCAACTCCACCACCTGCAACGATCCCTTCTTCCACGGCTGCACGGGTAGCATTGAGTGCATCTTCCACTCTTGCCTTTTTCTCTTTCATTTCTGTCTCAGTCGCCGCACCAACTCTAATTAAAGCGACACCACCAACAAGCTTTGCCAATCTTTCCTGTAACTTCTCCCTGTCATAGTCGGATGACGTCTCCTCCATTTGGGCTCTGAGCTGTTTAACTCTTCCCTCAAGACTATCCCTGTCACCAGCACCGTCTATTATAGTCGTATTGTCCTTATCAATAGTAATTCTCTTGGCACTACCAAGATCCTCCAATTGCGTATTTTCGAGTTTGGAGCCCATTTCTTCCGAAATCAGTTTCCCGCCGGTAAGGATGGCAAGATCCTCCAACATTCCCTTTCTTCTTTCGCCAAATCCAGGAGCCTTAACAGCAGCAACATTGATCGTGCCACGAATCTTATTAACAACGAGAGTTGCCAACGCCTCACCTTCAACATCTTCCGCAATGATAATGAGAGGTTTGCCCATCTTGGCGACCTGCTCCAGAATGGGAAGAAGGTCTTTCATAGTACTGATTTTTTTATCATAGATAAGAATGTAGGGGCTCTCAATATCTACTTCCATTTTTTCCGGATTGGTTACAAAATAAGGGGAAAGATAGCCTCTGTCAAACTGCATACCTTCCACGATTTCCAGTTCGGTTGCCAGTCCCTTTGCTTCTTCCACGGTAATTACGCCTTCTTTTCCCACTTTACCCATAGCTTCAGCAATAATATTACCTATAGTTTCATCACTATTGGCAGAAATGGTTCCAACCTGGGCTATTTCCTTTTGATCCTTGGTAGGTTTGCTCATCTTTGAAAGCTCTTCCACCACCAATTCAACGGCTTTCTCCACACCCCTTTTAACATCCATCGGGTTGCTTCCAGCGGCCACAGACTTTGCCCCATCCCGGTAAATCGCCTGGGCAAGAAGAGTTGCAGTTGTTGTACCATCACCAGCAACATCACTTGTTCTACTGGCCACTTCCTTTACCATCTGTGCACCCATGTTTTCGAATTTATCTTCCAGTTCAATCTCCTTGGCAACTGTTACACCGTCTTTTGTTACCGTAGGCGCACCAAAGGACCTATCAATAATGACATTCCTGCCTTTAGGACCCAAAGTCACTTTGACGGCATCAGCCAGTGTATTAACACCATCAAGAATGGATCTTCTGGCATCTTCATCATATAGAAGTATTTTTGCTCCCATTAATCTTTCCTCCTTCTTCTTAAAATCAATTTTTTACTTTTCAATTATTCCCAGGATATCTTCTTCTCTCATGATGAGGTATTCAACATCGTCAATCTTTACCTCAGTTCCACCATACTTACTAAAGAGGATCCTGTCACCAACCTTCACATCTAAGGCGAGCACCTTACCATCTTCCGTCATCCTGCCATTCCCAGCAGAGACAACTTCACCCTCCATTGGTTTCTCTTTGGCACTGTCGGGGATAATAATTCCACCCTTTGTTTTTTCTTCCTCTTCCACACGTCTAACAAGAATTCTGTCATACAATGGTCTAATTTTCATCCTAAGTTTTCTCCTTTCTCAATTAATAATATATTTTCCTGCAACTCTTTTTACCCCTCTAACCATTATCAGCACTATATTAAACACGAATTTTACTATGTCAAGTAATGCTGAAAAAATACTTTCAAAAAAGCCGCCGACTGTCCAGCGGTGGTACAATCCAATAGAATATTTACTTCTAATATGTTAGGCTCAAGGCACAGATGGGCAATGCCTGCCTTGCAACTACAACTCTGAACTTTAAACTTTGAACTCTGAACTTTTATCACCATGGCAGAAAATAAAAAAACTAAGCTCTTCCTGCATTTGAAGAAATGGCTGGAGAAGGCCATCTTAAAATATAACATGCTGGAGGAAGGCGACAGAATACTTGTTGCCGTTTCAGGAGGCGCTGACAGTCTTGTATTACTTGACCTTCTCAACAACCCGATGTTGTTTGCCCCTTCAAAACTTCCCCTGCTGGTGGTTAACATCGACCTCGGTTTCGACAGCGATAATGGTAACTGTTACCTCCTGGAAAAACATCTTGAGGAAAATGGTTGCGAGTATATAATAGAAAAAACTGATATAGGCCCCCTATCCCACAGCGATTACAATAAGAAAAATCCTTGCTTTCTCTGTTCAAGACTGAGACGTAAAAGGATATTTGAGATAGCCGACAAGGAAGGCTGTAATAAAATTGCTTTTGCCCATCATAAGGATGATATAATAGAAACACTTCTTATCAATATCTTTTATGCTCGGGAAATCAGCACCATGACACCTAATCAGTCGATATTTGGTGGCAAATTTCATATTATCCGTCCCCTTGCATATATAAGAGAAGATCTTATCAAGAAGTATGCAAAGGAATGCAGACTACCGGCTATTGAAAACAACTGTCCTACAAGCAAGGTCTCCCGGAGAATGTATATTAAGAAGCTCCTGGATGAACTGGAGGGGGAAAACAAGGATATCAGAGAAAATATTTTTAAGGCGATGGGTAATGTAAAGACTGATTATCTGCTTTAAAAGATACAAAAACCTTGCAAAAGGGTTCTGAAAGCGAATCAAGATTTTTTAGGTAACGATTCAATCGCAGCGGAACGACCGCAAATCCAACTTGTTTGAGCTCGAAGAGCGAGTTTTGGATTTGCAGTGGAGCGAGAATTAGAATTGTCGAAAAAATGTTTTGAGCATGAAGAATCTTTTGCAAAGTCATAAAATATATATTTCCGGTTCGAAAACAATGAAAAACTCAGAAAAAATAATATGCCAGAATAAGACAGCAAGGCGAAACTACTTCATTGAAGACACATATGAAGCCGGAATCGCCCTTGTTGGTACAGAAGTGAAAGCCTTGCGCGAGGGCAAAGGCAATTTCAAGGACAGCTATGCCCGGGTGAAGGATGGAGAGGTATATCTATACGATATGCATATCAGCCCCTACTCGCATGGCAACATAGCAAATCATGATCCGCTCCGAGTGCGAAAGCTGCTACTCCACAGCAGAGAAATAAAAAAACTTTACGGCAAGACAAGGGAAAAGGGACTGGCCCTGATTCCTTTAAAAGCATACTTCAAGAACGGGAAGGTGAAGATAGAAATAGGTACCGGCAAAGGTAAAAAACTGCATGACAAGCGCCAGACCCTCAAGACCAAAATGGACAAACGGGATATGGAGAGAGAATTCAGGAGGAAGCATCGGTAATAAGTAAAATACAGGCTTAGTAAATCAATGTCTATTTTGGGGGTTTAGTTTAGCCTTGACTTTTGGAGTATTATTCTCTAAGTTCAACCACTCAAATTTCTCTTGTACTGGGGGATTGTCTATCGGCAGGGTTCAGGTCTCTGGGGTCCGCTACCCAATTCGATCCTGGACCCCCACTTATGGTCCCATCGTCTAGGGGTTAGGACGCTGGCCTCTCACGCCAGTAGCGGGGGTTCAATTCCCCCTGGGACTACCAGAACTATATTAAGGGGTTATGTTTTCTACATAACCCCTTTCTCTTTGCTTGCTTTCTCTTACACCACAGTATACCCCACACACATTGTTGATTTTGTCCTTTATTCGCTCAGAATCGCCTCAAATTTAAGAGATACTCCCTTGATCGTTATTATGGCAAGATACATGCAATCTTTGATTTGATGGCATATAGCAGGTATATGCAATTTGAAAATTGACTATGGAGTTATGATACTGATTCCCTGTATGCAATTTATGAAACGTACAGCTCAGTGGCCGCTGTAAGCGGTCCACTGGAGCGATTGGTTAAATATTTTTTGTTCTTTTAGAAATAAGGGGGGAGGCGCTACACTTGAGTATCGGGTGGTCATCCCGGCCCTCATGTAACACCTCGAAAGGTGCCACTGGGTTCCAAAGCCTATGTTAGGCATGGGAAGGACAGTGTGGTGGACGAGACCGCAGTGTCCCACCATCATTCCGTTTTAGGGTTGGGTTCCCAATGAACGCCTCCACGTCATTAGGTAATTAAACAACTTACCCATGTTTAACTCCTTTCTGCCTTGCGGCTTGGGAATTATTGACGTAAAGGTTTTACGCCTCCCTTTTTATTTTCTATATTTAACGGCGCGCTTCACCGGGCGCTGTTTTTTGCGCTCCGAGTGCAAGCGCCTTGTTAGGGGCTATCTTTTATCATTGCGCGATATTCGTTAAATTTTGGTCTTACTTTTTCATACAAATACAATGGTATTTCCAGGTCATCTTTATCCAAATCAGTTTTTGTTCTCTTTGCTAAAATACTAACAAACTTGACGGCAACTTTGGAAAAATCTTGATATTCCCGAAAAACGTTATTGTATGTTTCGTACATCAAGTTCATATCATCTTCAACCATTTTCCGACTTTTGTAATCGTAGCCTTCCTTTCTTAAATTATCATGATATTGATTGTGGATTTCATCAAGTATTAACTTGTGCCATGGCTCAGGAAACACGTCGATTTTTTGAAATAGCCAAAAAAGTAGTATTGTTGATTCGTATTTGAGCAACTCTTTTTTATCATCCTTTATTTGACCTCCTTTTTTTTCAAAAAAATCGATTGTATCAAACACTATCAGTGCAAAATCTTCTAAAATAAAAGACGAACTTCCTTTTATCATTTTTCTATATTTTTGACGTCTTAAGAATTTTTTAATCATTTTTCTTCCTCTAACGCTGGAGCTGAGACGCGGGAAACGCGCCAGTGTTTTCCCGTCGATTCTCCAGCGACTTGTTATGTGATGTCCCTCAAAATAGTTTTCCTTCAAGAATGCCCGCACTAAAAAGAATTTGAGCAAAAATTAATACGCCAAGTAAAAATAAGGCAGATTTTCCTATATTTTTCAGTAGAACATTACCAGTATTAACGCTAAGCGAAAACTGTATATATTTCGAAACCTGCTTATGAATAAGGAAAAGTATCGCTAACGTCAAAGCAACTATTATTGGGTACCAATAGCCCGTGTAATGAATTTTGAGAAAGATCTTTGCAATCAGAGGTGCAATTATCGCAAAGAGCAGTAGATATGCACCTCCTGTGAAAATGAATAAAAATAACTGGCCAATAGCATTCATTCAGAATCCTTATTTAATAGCCACACAACGCTAAAGTGAGGGGCCGTGAAGCGCCACCCCCAAAGCAGACAAAAAGGTTTAAACACTGTTACCAGACAAGACTTTGAAAAAAGCCACGGTTTTTCACGGTTCCGCTCCACTGCTTTGTTATAAAAATCCCCCCCCATCTTTGTTTTATTTATTCCAATTTTATCTTTTTTGTTGCCTCGTCTTCCCATTTGTTGTGGGCGATATGAACGATAAATGAAGCAGCAGACAACAACTTGCTGAAGCTCTCAACATGGTCTGACCCACAGATAAAGAGGAGTGGGAAAATATTGAGATCTTGAATTTGACAAAGCCAGCAAGGTTCTCGCTTCAGATTTTCATTCCATTCTTGCTTCTGAGTCTCTTCTTTAGAGCATTTATTACGGTTTGCCAAATATTTAATTACATGAGGAGGACTAATTCCCATAAGTTCTTGAATATTGCGTTCGGGATCACAATATTTATGCGGTAAATTATCAAAATCTTGAGCAAATTTAGCGGGTACAGATTGTGTGCGGTTATTTTCTTCTAAGGCCGATATACTCATTTCTTCGCCTATTGCCTTAATTCCGTGTAACTGACATACGAACTTTAAATATTGCCTGAATTCTTCAATTGCACTTGGTTCGCATTTATCATCATTGCGCTGATAAGCATGGCAGGTGCCAAGAATATAAACAACTCGATCCATTTTTCCCCTTTTATAATGACGAAATTGACCGGCAACCGCAGACGGCGCGGGCCGGAAAACGCATTTGCGTTTTCCGCATAGCGCTGGCAAGGCGGCAGCCCCGACGAAGGCGGGGTTGTCCGGTCGAATGTCATGTTCGCGCCGCAGGCGCGCCACATGGCATTCGACTAAGGGGCAATTTCGTCATTCGCGCTGCATCAGCGGCGCGGCTTTTTGCGTCCGCTGATGCAGCATTGTTATGTGTTGCTTTTATTGATTATTTTGTTGGTTTTTGCATCTGTATAAATAGTTGTGTGGTTGTTTGAAATTTTACAGATAAAATCAAAGAGTTTTGTCTGTTTCTTATCAATTATTATTCCTTGCAATTGAATAGCTGGCAAATATTCTTGAAATATCACAGTTGCATCTTTTGTTTCTTCCGAAAGTAATGTTCTAAGATCATCCTTGAATCTCTCTTCCATCTGGTTCTTGAGGTCACTTTCAAAACTGACTTTTTCCCATTTGAAATCTATCATCTTTGGTGCTCCTTTTTATTCTGGCACATAACAATTATTATGTTCCATTCCGAAAATATAAAAGTACGCCTTCTTCAAATGCCTCTAACAATATATCAAGAGATAAGCTGCTACGATTTATCCCCTTCTTTTCATAATGATAACTTGTTGAATCATTGACGTAAAGGACCAATTCGGCTTCATGAACAAATTCACTTCGAAGTTTGTATAAGAATTGAGCCAGTTTTTCTATTGGGTCGATTGAAACTCCATCGATTTGAATCGAATTGCAAAGGGCTTCTTTATGCTTGTCTGGAAGTCGTTTGAAAAAATTGACGCATCGGCGGATAGACCCAAATGTTTTTTTGTATTCGCCATAAAGATGTTTCAAATCCGATTTGGCAGAGATAGGGAATATCGTTAATTTATCCGAACTTGATAACCATTGATAAAAATCCTGATGTTTAAGATCAGTTAGCGATTCAATCAAAGAAAAAAGCGCTACGAGTTTAAATGAATTGGTGAAATAATAGATAGTTGGATCGTAACCTTTTACTGAAATTTGCCAATCACCGCATTTAACTAAAAATAGGTAGAAGTTGGTTACCCGATGGAACTCATTTTTTCTTTCCGGGGTATCCAGCGATTCGTAAAACTCATCGAATGAAAGACGATCCGGAAAGCGAGAAGCAAGAGCCATGAAGGCAATTTCTCTTTCTGGCGTTTCATTTGCTGTAGGGCGCTCATTCATTGGCATGACTGTTTATCCTAAAACATAATGACGAAATTGCCCCTTAGTCGAATCTACATTTGCTTCGCAAAGTATGATCTACACTGGAAATTTATCTCTGGGATTTCCATATCACTTTTATTGCATTTCAATCAATACCTTTTTAATTTCAACATATTTGCCATTCTGGCAAAAAAAAAGAGCGTCAAAATTTTTCAGATACTCGTTTGATAGCGTTATTGTTTAAATGAAGTCATAGAGTGCAAACAGCTTGCCAGTCTCAAAATCCGTCAAATCAAGACAGCGATTACATATCGCCATTCGAAGTTCTATTCTCAGAGTTTTACTATCTACCTTTTCATTGTCGATTCTGTAGTCCCATTTGGGGGTGATCTCAATATAGGCATTTTAAAAAGCTTATAAACTTGACAAGAAAACTGCGAGTGCGATAGGTTCTCCCTTCAATCAAACGCATGGAAGGAAAATATGGGTTTAATAAAAGGAACTTTAACATTATCAAAATATCGTGTAATCGGCAGTTTACCGGACAATTTCAAAAACTTCATCGACAAGCAGATCAAGCTTTTTGCGTTTCGTGAACTATCGACAGGGGAAGGCGAAAAATCTGCCGGTTGGACAAGTCTCGAAAATATTCTGGACACGAATTTCGAATACGCAAATTATTTGTTAGCTGATTATCTAATCTTTTCTCTCAGAATCGATCGTAAGATTATATCCCCGTCATTGCTTAAGTTAAAAGTCCTCGAAGCCGAAAGGCAGCTCATCGCGGAAAGAGACAAGGGTAAAATTTACAAAGAAGAACGAGCCGAAATCAAAGAGAGCGTGTATCTCTCCCTCTTAAGACAGACTCCTCCCACACCGTCATTTTATGAAATCTGCTGGAATGTATCTCAGGGTTGGCTTCTGTTCGGTTCGCTTTCAGAAAAGGCAAGAGAGGATTTTGAGGATCTGTTCAAGAGAACTTTTAAACTAACCCTGCAGCCCTTTATTCCATGGGATATGAAATATATGGATTCGCAAATGGCTGAACGTATACTTTCCATTAATAGCACACACGCTTCATAATCTGACTGGCAGAGGTGAAAATGAACGTATCGACAGCAGACATTTCATTTCTCGGGAGAGAATTTCTGACCTGGCTCTGGTTTAAGAGCGAGGAAAGAGACGGTACCATAATGGTGCCGGATGTGGGGGATATTGAAATTGTATTCGTTCGAAAACTGATTCTTGAGTCCGGTGAAGGCGAATATTCAGAAACAGTGGCATGTCACGGGCTTCACTCAGATCTTAAGGAGGGGAAAGCTGCCTTACGGAAAGGCAAAAAAATAAAAGAAGCGCGGATAAAGCTCGGCATCGAATCTGATGAATGTGAATTTACATTTAAGGTAGATAATTTTCAATTTCAAACCATGAAGCTGCCCGCCACATTGGACATGGATGAAGAAGAAAAGGATAAGGAAGGGAGAATTCTTGAAAGAATTTATCTAATAGAAACCGCTATCGGAATGATGGAAAAGCTGTTTTCTCTGTT